>JBDSPX010000043.1:0-7565 GCA_039930065.1 Dokdonella sp. | reverse complement strand
AGCACAGCACTGACGCAAATCATCCATTTGCAACGCTTCATCTTTAGCTTCCCCCTGATTCGGCCATTGGCGACCGCGCGCAACGATGCCAAATCTGCCGAGAGGCTGCAATCTTTACTCACCCCATGCCGCCATTGATGCCGATCACCTGGCCATTGATGTAACCGGCCTCGTCGCTGCACAGGAAACGCACCAACGCAGCGACTTCATCGGGCTTGCCGACTCGCGCGGCCGGCACGATGGCCTTGACCATCGCGGCATCGAAGGTTTCACCGAGCATGCTGCCTTCAATCATTCCGGGCGCGACAACATTGGCGGTGATGCCGCGCGAGGCCATCTCGCGGGCGAGTGATTTCGATGCCCCGTGCAGACCGGCTTTGGCCGCGGCGTAATTGGTCTGACCGCGGTTGCCGATCATTCCTGCCACGGAGGAAATGCTGACGATCCGCCCGAATCGCGTGCGCGCCATTGGCAGCAGCAGCGGTTGGGTGACGTTGAAAAATCCGTGCAACGAGACATCGATCACGCGCCGCCATTGCGCTTCGCTCATCCCGGCCATGGGCGCGTCATCATGGATACCGGCATTGTTGACGACGATCTGGATCGGGCCATCAACCAGAAGCGATTCAATCGCCGACCGGCTTGCCGTGCCATCGGCGACATCGAAGGCAATCGCCGACGCGGTGCCGCCGGATTGCCGGATTTCCTCGGCAATCGCTTCAGCGCGCTGGCTATTCGAATGCGCATGCACGATGACGTGGCAGCCTGCGCTCGCTAGCGCACGCGCAATGGCGCTGCCGATATCGCCGCTGCCGCCGGTAACCAGGGCGCGTCGTGGATTCTGATTCATGGATTGTCCTTGGCGATCGCCGGGAGGATGGAAATGAGCGGCTGAGGATAGCAAGTGGCGACCTGCGATCCACAATCGCAAGGACGCGCTGACGCCTGCCGCATGGCGCGCTCGACACGCTGCGTTGCAAGGCGCCAGCTCCCCGCAAATAGGGGATGATGACGCGAAGTGGGAGCCTTGACGTGGTGTCGATTGCATTCATCGACACCCGCCTAAACTCTCCGACCCTTCCGCCTTTCCGAGTGCCTGTGAAATGAGATATGCCATTGCCGTTCCAATGATTTTGACCCTGGCCGCCTGCAGCTGGGGTATCAAGCTTGATTCGGCAGGTCGTAACGTGCGCGTGGCCTGGCAGGATGATGTCAGCCAGTGTCGCCTTGTCGGCGCGATCAGCGTGTCGGTGCTCGGCAAGGTCGGGCCGATCGACCGCAATGCGCTCAAGGTCAGCGATGAACTTGAAGTCATGGCCCGCAATCAGGCCGGATCGATACAAGCCGATACAATCAAGCCGATTGATCAAGCGCATGGCGGCGAGCAGAACTGGAATGCCTACGCGTGCGGCAGGAATGCGGCGATAGCGCGACCGCTATCCAAGCCTGCCACGAAGAGCGATGCCGTCGAGACGTATCCGATCAAGGATCATTGAGATCGATCTTGAGCTTACCCTTCATGGCGGAAGCTCCGGTTTGTTTGCGAATCCGCCCATGCTTGATCGGCGCAATCGGGCCATAACTCTCGAAATTGCGCGTTGAGTGCTGCACACTGAGCCACAGGGGACACCGCGTCGCGGAATCCGTGAAGAGTGGAAGGCATTCGCATGCAAATCCTGCTGACCGGCGCGACCGGCTTTCTCGGTCAGGCCATCGCGGCTGCCTTGCGCGAGCAAGGCCACTCCGTGCGAGCGATCGTGCGCAAGGAGAGCCGCGAACTTGCCGCGCTGGGCGTTGAGCAGCGCCACGGCCAGATCACCGCTTTCGAAGACGTCTGCGCCGCTGCGGATGGCTGTGAAGCAATCGTGCATAGCGCCGGTTGCAGCGATTCACTGGCCAGCATCGAGCACCTGCATGATGCCAATGTGCGTTCGACCGAATGCGTGCTCGGCGCCTGCGAATTGGTCGGCGTACCGCGTCTGCTGTTGACCTCATGCGCGAATGTGGTCATCGGCCAGGCCGATCTCGACAACGCCGACGAGCGACAAGCCTATCCCGCTCAGTGGCCGTCCGCGTATGCACACACCAAGGCGCTGGCCGAGCAGCGCGTGCTCGCCGCCAACAGTGATCGACTCGCGACCTGTGTACTGCGCCCGCACCTGCTTTGGGGTGCCGGCGAATCGCGCATGCTTCCTTCACTTCTCGATCTGGCCCGACGCGGCAAATTGCGCCTGTTCGGCGAGCCCGACAAGAAGATCGATCCGTGCCACATCGACAACGCGGCACACGCCCATGCGCTGGCCTTGGCCAAACTGGAGCCGACCTCTGCAATCGCCGGCAAAGCCTATTTCATCGGTCAAGGTGAGCCGATGACAATCGAGAGTTTCTTCAATGCCCTGCTCCGCGCTGGCGGCTTTCCTCCCGAGCAACGACGCATGAACTCGATCACCGCACGCGCACTGGCCACCGCTGCGCGAACCGGCGCGGATGGCGTCTCGCCGCTGGTGAATCCCTATTTGCTTGACCTCTTCAGCCATTCCAGCTGGTTCAACCTGACTGCCGCCAAACGCGATCTCGGTTATGCACCGAAACTCAGCACGGCTGAAGGGATGAGTCGATTGTTCACCGCGCTGACTCGAGTGCGCATGCAGAGCCGAACGACCTGAGCGACCTATAGAAGCCGTCGACTTTCACTCAGGGCCAGTATCGGGCGTCGGATCCGCAACAGAGGCGACTAGAGCACCGGAGGATTGAACGATGCAGGGCTTGCTGACTTTTTGGAGCATGGTCGGAATACTCGCTTTGGTGGCCTGGCGGGGCAACAAGTGGTTTGCCCAGAGAAATGCGGCTCATGCAGATTCCCACCAAGGAGAATCGTATAAATATCACGAGGAACGCTCGAAGATCGGCAAGCTGGTAAACCTGCTGTTGACGTTCGATGTGCCGAGCGCCCGCCATTTTCGCCTTCGCCCCGAGAGCTGGTATGACCGTTTCGGCAAGGGCATTCATCTGGCCGTCGAATCCGAGGCCGGTGAACCGGTTTTCGACAACATGTTCTTTCTCGACAGCGATGACGAACCGCTTGTCGCCTTGCTCATGCAGGACCGCAAGCTGCGCTCCGCACTGATCATCCTGATGGGCCGCATCGTTCGAAACGGCGCACGCTTGATTTCCCTGGATGCGGAAAATGGCAAGCTCTCGCTGTATCTGCGCGCGTTTTCGGTCGACGATCCAGCGCGACTTCGTCAAGAGTGCACGGCTTTTCTGGTCCCGTTTCTGCAGGCGATTCGCGATATGCCTACAACGGCGATTCGTGCGGAACGCGGAGCCCGCGTGAATCCAGACAAGGCGCGACATACGGCCTTGATCGTATTTGTGGTCGGTTGCGCGTCGGCAATCTGGATCACCTTCATGAGCTCGGATCGGTTGTCGGATCCATGGGGCTTCATCCGCTTCAGCGCAATCATCGGCATGATCGCGTTCGCTATCCTGACGTGGTGGGCTTTGCGCCATCTGGGGCGCGCTTCCAATCGTCATCGCGCGATGGCGCTGTGGTGTTTTTTTGCGTTGATTGGCGTTGTCTGTTTCAGCTTCACGGCGCTGAGGGCCATCAACATCCATCTGGATTTCGCGCGACACGAAGCCGTTGCTGTAGAAAAAGCCAAGCTGGCCATCCACTACCGTCGCAAAGTGGGAACCACTTACACGATTCACTATCACTTGGACAGTGCGTCGAAATATCATGATGAGTATCCCAGTATTGGTTGGTTTGAATTCCGACGAATTCGCGACGCCTGGGCCGGCGCCGACAGCGGGCCTGCCATCGTGCATATCCACCCTGGTTTGCTCGGTTTTCAATGGAAAGCTGTTGATCCCCTGCCAATTACCGTCGCCGACTGAACCGGAATTCACCACGATCCTCACATAATTGTTTTCTATAGGCCGAAACTTAAGTCACTTGTCCCCCTCATGGGGACGATGCTCTTCTATCTCGTGACGAAGGGCATCGCCCCCAAGAGGGGACAAGGGCATGAATACTGAGGCTTCCCCACAGGTTATTCCTGTTGATCAGGTAGTTGCCGACCATTTGTCGGAAAATACCATGCGCATAACGCGTTTTTTCCCTGATACGTTCAAGCCGAGAGGAGTTGTCATCACGCGCAGCCACCCTGTTTTGTGGGAAATGGCTTCAGCCATGATGCTCTTGTCGCATCTCGCCGAAAGGCATCATGGCTGAAGCCATTTCCTACAAAGAGCCGATAGCAGGCGCGGCGCCGATGGAGTGCATCGCGTTTCCGCTTTCGTATTTGTGGACACTGTTCCTATGCTGAACACGAAGGTGAAAAAATCGGGAAACCTCAGCCTGAATGCCTCTCCTACAAAAGCGAGGCGCGATGCCACACATCGGCAGGGCGCGACCCAATACATCGCAGGGAGCGGTTTCAGCCACTTGTCTCCTTTGGGGACGATGCTTCTACATTCCATCATCAAACCTCAAAATCTCTCCGACAATCAAGGCGTGACGATCACCGGATTTGCCCATCGTTTGCCGCCGCAATCAGCTATCGTCGATGGCGCATACGATAGATGCCTTAGAATGTACGGATGACGATTCCAGACACTGCGACGAAGCGATCTCCGAACCCGATCCTCAGGGTGCTCGGGCGTGGTCTTGAGACCGCGCTCAACCACGCGCTGAGCCTCGACGCTGATACGCGCAAGGATCTCGGCGCGCTCGATGGCCGCGCCTTGCGCATTGATTTTCGTGGCACTGGGCTGGCGATGCGCATGGCCGTTGACGGTGAGCGCCTCGTGGTCGGTCCAGCGTTCGTCGGCGACAACCAGTTGCGCGTCTCGGCGACGCCGGGCAGCCTGATCGGGATGGCCGCTGCTCGTCTGCGTGGAGATGGCGATGGCGGATTGCCGCCCGGACAGGTCGACATTTCCGGCGATGCTGAACTCGCGCGACGGCTTGAGCGACTGGCGACACGTTTCGAACCGGATATCGATGAAGCCTTCGCACGTGCGTTTGGTGATGTGATCGGTTTCCAGATTGCGCGCGCGTTTCGCCGTGGCTTCGCCTTCGCGCGCGAATCCGCGTCGTCGCTGGTGCGCGACACGGCGGACTACCTGATCGAGGAAAGTCGCGACCTGATCGCCAAGCCCGAAATGGAAGAATTTCTCGACGAGGTCGATGAACTTCGTGAACGCGGCGATCGACTTGAGGCGCGCATCCAGCGCCTTGCCGCGGCGCAACGCGCATGACCTCACTGCGATTGTTGCCGCGGGTGCTTCGCATCGCCGCCGTCCTTGTGCGCTATCGCCTTGACGACGTCATCGACGATGCGCATCGCTTTCGCGTACTGCGCTGGGCGCGCCTCGTCGTTCCGCGTGCGCGGCCCGAGATCGCGTCGTTGCCGCGCGGTGAACGTCTCGTCATCGCGCTGACCGAGCTGGGCCCGATCTTCGTCAAGTTTGGCCAGATCCTGTCGACACGTCGCGATCTATTGCCTGCCGATATTGCCGATGCACTGACCGCGTTGCAGGACAAGGTTGCGCCGTATCCGGGCAGCGTCGCGCGCGCTGCTATCGAAAAAGCACTCGAAGCAACCATTGAGGAGCGATTCGCCGCATTCGATGAAAACCCGCTGGCCTCGGCCTCAATCGCACAGGTACATGCCGCGCAATTGCCGGGCGGCCGCGAAGTCGTGATCAAGGTTTTGCGGCCGGATATCCGCGAGCGCATCGGCCGCGATATCGATTTGTTGCGCGCGCTCGGCGAGTTGGCCAATCGTGTGCATCCGAATGCCGACAAGATCCGTCCGCTCGATGTCGTCGCCGAGATCGAAGCCACCCTGCTCAACGAACTCGATCTGCAGCGTGAGGGCGCCAACGCGAGCCTGCTGCGGCGGAATTTTCTCGATTCCGATGACCTGTATGTGCCCGAGGTGATCTGGTCGCACACAACCGCCGGGGTGCTCACACTCGAGCGCGTGCGCGGCATCCCGGTCGACGATCTGGCTGCACTCGATGCGGCTGGTATCGATCGCGTGAAACTCGCCGAGAAGGGCGTGCAGCTTTTCTACACGCAGGTCTTCCGCGACAATTTTTTCCATGCCGACGCGCATGCCGGCAACATCTGGGTCGATGCGTCGCGGCGAGACAATCCACGTTTCATCGCGCTCGATTTCGGCATCATGGGCACGCTCTCGGAGCAGGATCAGTTCTGGCTCGCGGAGAACTTCCTCGCCCTGTTCAAGCAGGACTACAAGCGCATCGCGGAACTGCATCTGCAGGCAGGCTGGATGCCACCGAACGTGCGCATGGATGACCTCGAATCGGCGATCCGCGCGGTCTGCGAACCGTACTTCACGCGCCCGTTGAGCGAGATCTCGCTGGCAGCAGTCATCGTCAAATTGTTCCAGACCGCACGCCGTTACGAATTGAGCGTGCAACCACAGCTGATTCTGCTGCAGAAGACTCTGCTCAACATCGAAGGCGTTGGCCGCCTGCTGCATCCGAAAATCGATATCTGGGCGACCGCCAAACCGGTGCTCGAGAAAATCTGGTGGCAGCGTCGCGGACCAAAAGCCATGCTCAAGCGCCTGCGCCAGCGCGTCCCCGAATGGCTTGCAGCGGCACCGGACATGCCGCAACTGGTGCACACGTATCTCGAACAAGTCACGACCGGCAAGCTCGAAGTGCGCATCGCCTCGGAAGATTTGCGTCGTCTCGAAATGACCTCACGACACGGCCCTCAGCTCGCGGTGCGTTTGACGCTTGGTGCAACCTCGGCGTTGTCTGCCGTCGTTTTGCAGGTGCTTGATACGCAGACACTGCGCGTTGGCGGGTTGTGCGTCTGGGCCATCGCAGCAGCCTTGGTGTCAGCGATCGCCTTCGTTGCCGCACTGCGTTCGCGCTGACCCGAAAGGCCGCGCCGAATGATTCTCTATAGTGACGAACACATCGTTGTCGTCAACAAACCGGCCGGCATTCCGGTGCATCGCAGCCGCCTCGTCAACGACGACAAGATCTTTCTGATCGATCAGGTACGGGCCCTGGTTGATGGACCGTTGCATCTGATCCATCGTCTGGATCGCGCGACCAGTGGCGTACTGTTGATCGGGCGCAATTCCGAAGTCGCCGGTACGCTCGGGCGCCAGTTCATGCAACGCGACGTCGAGAAGACCTATCTTGCGGTGTGCCGCGGTTGGCCCGATGAAGTCGGCGAACTCGATTACCCGCTGCCCGGCGTGCGCGAGAACAGCGATCGCAAACCCGCGCTGACACGCTGGAACCGCTTGGCCACGATCGAAGTGCCGATCGCGATCAATCGCTACGAGCAACAGCGCTATGCGCTGGTCGAGGTCTCACCCGAGACCGGGCGCTACCGCCAGATCCGCCGCCACTTCGCCCATCTGCGCCATCCGTTGATCGGCGACACCAGCCACGGCCGCGGCGAACACAACCGGCTGTTCAAGCAGTACTACAGCACGCATCGATTGTTGCTGCATGCATGGCGATTGCAGTTCGATCATCCGGTCGAAGCACGGCGCATGCGCATC
>JBDSPX010000042.1:0-5334 GCA_039930065.1 Dokdonella sp. | reverse complement strand
CCAGCGATACGCTCCTCAAAAGGCGCATTCATCGCATGTAAGCGGCGCTTTTTCGGCCTTTTTCGCCTTCTCTTGCACTCGTCTGAGCGAATTTCTACAGCCTGTTGGATCGGCGAGATCTCAATATCCCATGGACGTTGAAACTGCCGCTCGTCATCCCGGCGAAAGCCGGGATCCAGTGCCTTATCGTTAGAACCAAAGTCAGTGGATGACCATCACTGCGGTTGGCGCAGAGGGCTTCCGCTGTTCGCCGGGATGATGGGAAGTGAAACGATTGATTCGGCCCTTATTGATTCGCCCCTTAAAGAGTACGACTTCGCTCGCTAACGTTCGGTCCGACCTCGACCGTTCGCCCTGAGCCTGTCGAAGGGTGATTCCATATTGCCGAGCCGCTCCGGCCACCTCCGATCATGGTTCGACAGGCTCACCACGAACGGAAGTGGGTGGAACTGCCCTCATGTTTCACATGCTCGCCACAGGATCAATATCGAGACAATTTAAGGGCCGAATCAATAAATTCCGCTGCTTGCTTTTCCCCGACGTGCGGACACGGCAGATCCGCGCCGTACTGCGCAAATCCAGGCAGGACAGAAGATCGGATCAGTCAGCAACTGGCTGTTGCCGACAATGATTGATCGCGCAATACAACCAGTAGCTGATCGAGACTCATCGCGTGATGGAACAACCACCCTTGGGCAAGCTGGACGCCATGGTCGTGGAGAAATTGCGCCTGAATTTCGGTTTCAACCCCTTCGCCAATGATCGTCAAACCCAATCCTTTGGCCATGTTGATAATGTGCAGAGCAACTTGACTGGTCGGAGATTCGGTACCGATCGTGTCGACAAAGACCTTGTCGATTTTCAAATAATCCGCTTGCAGGGTGGTCAATTGGGACAGACTCGAATAACCGGTGCCGAAGTCATCGATGGCCGTGCGAATCCCGAGTGCACGGATTTCGGCGACGACCTGGACCGCTCGCTGCGGATCGAGAAACGAGTGCTCGGTGGCCTCGACCAGAATGGCCTCGGGGTTGATGCCGCTGCTCCCAAGCAACTCGCGCAGGGAAACCACAATCGCGTCGGAGTGCAGGTCGGTCGACGCGAGATTGATGCTGACATGACAGTCCGGAAACCCCGCCATCAGTCTTGGCACGTCCTCGGAAACCTGTGCCAGAACGTAGCGCGTAATTTGCGGCATCAAACCGCATTCCTCAGCGACCGGGATAAACAGATCGGGTCGCAGTTGCGGCCCATCGCGTTTCGGCCAACGCAGCAACGCTTCGACACCCACAATGCGCCGCGACGCAAGTTCGACGATCGGTTGGTAGTGCAGGACAAATTCCCGACGCTTTAGGGCCGCACGCATCTCTACCGGAAGCGAAGCGCGTTGTCGCGCAAGTTTGATGATTCCGAACGAAAGGGCAGCGGCCAGCAACAGCGCAATCGGAATCAGGATGCGCGTAAAGCTCATCAGGCGAGTGCGAAGATTGGCCACCGGCACGGCGGCATAGGCCACCACGTCGAACGTTGCCGAGCGTTTCATGCTGACCAGATACTCGCCATCGAAAGAGACTTCGTTGCCGGTATCGTGGAATCGCTTGATCCAGCGCGGATCGAAATGGCCGCGACTGCTCAAGCGCGTACCACCACTGGCGCCATAGACCCCAAGCGCCACTTCGTCTCGATCGACGAACGCGTCAATCAACTCCTCCGGATGGATAGCCGCCGCAACGTCGTCCCTTTGCAGCACAAGAAAACGTTTCGTTCCACCAACACCAAGAGCGACTGACGGACGCACCGCCGTACCGAGGGTGCTGACATAGTCGACCGGGCCAAGGTCGATAGCCGGATCGTGACGACCGAGTGAAGAGCACAGCAAATGGCCATCGACAACCAAACCGATCACCTGCAGATAGCTTGACTCGAGGTCGATGTCGCGCATCAAGGCAAGGCCGCTCTCTGAGCAATTCAACGGCTGCGCCGAGGATTCAATTCGGCGTAGCGCCTCGACAGCCTGCGCAGCGGCTCCATCGGTGCGTCTGAGCACTTCGCGGCTCATTGCGTTGGCTTGCTCGATCTCAGAGTCCATGCTCTGCCGATGCGCCAGGTAAAGCGCGGCCAGAACCGGAACCGTAATTCCGAAAATGGCAACCGCAAGGACGACGCGGACTATATGTTTTCTGCGCATTTTCCACCGATTGCCAACAGCGGGCAGCAACCCCTGCCCGAGCGAATATCATGCACCTGTGCATGAATTTTTGCATCGCCCGCCGCGGTTGGGTTGGTTCCAAGTGCGAGAAGTATTGAACACACGATGGCGAAACTTTTGTAAGCGCCTGGTTACGGGCGAAACTGTTTGGGCGCGAAACAACAAAGCTCGCCCCTTCAGGCTGAGGTTTCCCCACTTATCCGCCTTCGTGTTCAGCATCCGAATAGTGTCCACAAATACGAAAGCGGAAACGCGATGTACTTCATCGGGGCCGCGCGTGCTATCGGCTCTTTGTGGGAAATGGCTTCAGCCACTTGTCCCCTCTTGGGGATGATGCCTTTCGGCGAGATGCGACATGGGCATCATGACTGAAGCCATTTCCCACAAAAACAGGGTGGCTGCGCGTGATGACAACGCCTCACGGCTTGAACGTCGCGAAGAAAAAAGCGTTATGCGCGTGATAGTTTCCGACAATAGTCGGCAACTAGCTGATCATCAGGAATAATCTGTGGGGAAACCTCAGCCTGAAGGCGCTCCTGCGGGTGTGCGCTCAGGGATCGAAGTTGTCCGCGAAGATACGATCGAGTGACTTGAATCCGGCTTGCAGCGGCCATCCGATGTTTCCCGCTGCATCGGCGCGATAGGCTCCCGCGTCGGCCTGCGGCGAACGCAGTCTGAGATTGAAATCGTCGCTGGCCAGGTTGGCCGAAATGGCCGTGCCGACGAGCAGCCCTTGGATCGGTACAAGGTCCATCGGCGGAATCCCGGAGTAGTTGGCGGAGGCGAAATCCGTCGTGATGTTTCCGCTTGCGTTGAAACCTCCGATGACGCCGGACAGGCTTCCTTTTCCGGCATTGCCGAGCATGGTTACCTGACTGGTCGTGCCATCCGCATAAACCGCGCGACCGTTGTTCGCATACAGGGCGTTGTTGGCGATCAGCACGCTGCCGCTGACGCCATTGATATGGATCGCATCACCATTGACCTTGAGCACGGTGTTGTTGACGATGACCAGATTGCCGACAACGCCACCCTGCGATGGGTGCGCGTCAATACCGTGCGCGGTTGCACTGAGCACGATGTTGTTGCGCACGATGGCATCGGCAGTGACCTGGATCCCGTTGTCGCCGCTGTTCCAGATCACATTGCGTTCGATGATGTTGGGCGCGCCATTGCCATTGACGTGATACAGCGTGATGCCGGGATAGGCCGTATCGTGAATGACATTGTCACGCACGATATTGGCGTAGCTGCCGGCCTTGATCTCGATGCCATCTCCCTGGTTCACGGTGGGCCCGGTCAGATCATGGATATGGTTGTTGGCGACCAGTGAATCATGGATGCGGCAGCCGTCGTCGTTGCAGCCAAGATAGAAACCTTCGGCGGTCTCACCGGCATGATCGATCTCGTTGTGAACAAAGATCAATCGCGCATAGTTGCTACCAATATCGTTCGCACTGACCGCATTCGCCGCCGTGTGATGGACATGGCAGTTGCGCATCGTGATATCCGAGGACGCCTGCAGGCGGATGCCACGCGAGCCGCCGCTGAATTCGATGCCGTCGATGATCAGGTAGGAGGAATTGCGGATGTTGACGATGTTCTGGCTTGTGTTGACGTAGAAGATGTGTGGATTTTCTCCCACGGCCGCGCGGATCGTGATCGGCGCCAGGGCCGTGCCATTGAGAACCAGCTCAAAGAAACTCGACAGCGGATAGCTGCCGCTGTGCAGGATCAGCGTGTCGCCAGCGACCAGGTTCTGCATCGCGCTGCGATAGTTGTCGACCGGGGTGATCTCGACGACAGTGGCATGGGCGGATCTGCCGATAGCGGACGCGAGCAGCAGAAAGACCAAAACGGCGTGGAACAGAGGTTTCATCGCGGTTTTCTTTCTATCAGGGTGATCTTCTCATGCTCTTGCAGATAGCTTCGCTTTACCGTGCGCAGCATCATGGTTGGCACCCAAAGGTTCAACGAGCAAGAACGCCAGCGCGTCGCCACACGATTGCTCGACTTTCAGTTCGAGCAAGTCATCGGCGCGCGTGCGCCCGAGATTGAGCGCGGCGATCGGCTTGTGAATCGCCGCGGCCATGCGCGCGAAACGGAAACCCGAGTAGACCATCAGCGATGAGCCGACCACGAGCATTGCATCGGCATTCTCGAGATGGGCGCTGGCGCTGTCGACGCGTTCGCGCGGAACGTTCTCACCGAAAAACACCACATCGGGTTTGAGCAAACCGCCACATTGAACGCAGTCTGGTACGTCGAACCGGCCGAAGTCCGCTTTCTCGACATCCGCGTCGCCATCGGGAGCGGGCTTCACCTCGATGTCGATCCAGTCGGGATTGCGTACGAGCAACTGGGTCTGAAGCTCCTCGCGCGATGACCGTGCTTCGCAACCGAGGCAACGCACGACATCCAGGCGACCGTGCAGATCGATAACCTTCTGACTGCCGGCAGCCTGATGCAGGCGATCGACATTCTGGGTCAGCAGCAACTCGACTTTTCGGCGCGCTTCAAGGCGGGCCAGTGCGCGATGCACGTCATTCGGCGGCGCGTGAGCGAAGCGACGCCAACCGAGCATGCTGCGCGCCCAGTAACGATTGCGTGTCGTTTCGTCGCCCAGGAAGGCTTGCAGCGTGACCGGTGGCGTGCGCTTCCACCCGCCATCGGCATCGCGGTAATCCGGAATACCCGAATCGGTACTGCAACCAGCACCGGTCAGGACGAACAGACGTTCGTGGCGTTCGATGAATTGGCGCAGTGGATCATCCAACATGCGCCGAGCTTAGCCCGAAAAGATTGCGGATCAATCAAAACGCCTCGTCGAATCCGACCTCACCTTGCACGCCGACCTGATACGCCGAGACGCGACGCTCGAAGAAGTTGGTCACTTCCTGGACATCCTGCAACTGCATGAAGTCGAACGGATTGCGCGCGCCGTAGTGGCGCGGCATGCCGAGCTGGGCGAAACGCTGGTCGGCGCAATATTCGAGGTATTGGCGCATCTCCTTCGGCGAGATGCCCGCGACACCACCACCGAGCACGTCATCAGCGAATGCGGTCTCGCACTGGATCGCTTCTTCGAGCATGTCGACGACCTGTTTTTGCATCTCGGCATCGAA
>JBDSPX010000041.1:0-3425 GCA_039930065.1 Dokdonella sp. | reverse complement strand
GATGACGCGGTTACCGAAATGTCCGCAATCATGAAGAACAAGGATGACAAGGGTGACCGTCGCCGTCGCGATGACGATGGTGGTTTCGGTGGTGATGATTCCGATGATCGTCCGAGCCGTCCGGAGCGCAGTTCGCGCCCGGTCAACGATTCGAATGACTCCGATTCGGATTCCGAATCTGCTTCCGCAAGCGCCGAATAATCGACCTCGACTTCAGGAATCGCCATCATGTCCAAGTTCTTCCGCCGCAAGAAGTTTTGCCGTTTCACCGCCGAGGGCGTTGTTGAGATCGACTACAAGGATCTCAACCTGCTGCGCCAGTACGTCACCGAAACCGGCAAGATCGTGCCGAGCCGCATCACCGGCACCAAGGCGCGTTATCAGCGCCAGCTCGCCGTTGCCGTGCAGCACGCCCGTTTTCTCTCGCTGCTTCCTTACAGCGACAGCCATTGATCTGAATATCTGAACACCGACCTGCCGAAACGCGGCGGGTCGATTCGGACAGCGCAAGCTGCGCCGGAGACATTCGGCGCTAACGAATTGGAGTTTCCCCATGCAACTGATTCTTCTGCAGAAAGTAAAAAATCTCGGCAACCTGGGTGACAAGGTTACGGTCAAGCCGGGCTACGGTCGCAACTTCCTCGTCCCGCAAGGCAAGGCCGTTCCGGCCAACGCAGGCAACATCGAGAATTTCGAATCGCGCCGCGCCGAGTACGAGGCCAAGGCCAACCAGCAGCTCGGCGGTGCCGAAGCGCGCAAGGCCCAGTTTGATGCGTCTGAAGGTGTCACGATCAAGGCCAATGCCAGTACCGAAGGCAAGTTGTTCGGATCGGTCGGCCCGCGTGACATTGCCGACGCGTTCACGGCTGCCGGCCTTGCTTTGGACAAGAACGAAGTGGTGCAGGGCGAAGGTCCGATCCGCCACATCGGCGAGTTCGAGGTGCGTATCCATCTGCATGCCGACGTCGATTCGATGGTCAAGGTGACGATCGTTCCGGAAAGTTGATCCCGGCGATAAAGTGTTTGACCGAAAGGGCGCCTAAAGGCGCCCTTTTTCGTTAAAAGCGCATTGCGTGCACAGCTTATGCACAGGGTTGTTCTCTATTGGTGAGACGCCGCCCTGCGTATGATCGTGGGTTGTCGTCATCCCGTATCAGGCTTTTGCCCATGGCCACATTTTCGGAGCGCAAACCGGCTCCCAACATCGAAACCCTGCGTGTTCCTCCGCACTCGATCGAAGCCGAACAGGCCGTACTTGGCGGATTGATGCTGGCCCCGGATTCGTGGGAGAAAGTCGCCGATCGAATTGGCGAAGAAGACTTCTATCGACGCGATCATCGCGTCATCTTCCGCGCGATCGCCACGCTCAGTGAAAAGGACCAGCCCTGCGATGCGGTGACCCTGGGTGAGTGGTTCGAATCTCAGGGACTCTCGGAACAAGTCGGTGGCATTGGCTATGTCATCGAGCTGGCCAACTCAACGCCGAGCGCGGCCAACATCGTTGCTTATGCCGATATCGTTCGCGAAAAATCCGTACTCAGGCAGCTGATCGACACCGGTACCGAAATTACCGGCGATGCGTACCAGCCCGAGGGGCGCGGCAGCCAGGAGTTGCTGGAAACCGCCGAGCAGAAGGTTTTCAGGATTGCCGAAGCGGGCTCGCGTGGGCGCAAGGGTTTTGTCTCGATGCGCGCGGCGGTCAAGGATGCCTTTCAGATCCTCCATCATCGCTATGAGAATCGCGGCACGATCACCGGTACGCCGACCGGCTATACCGATCTCGACGAATTGACCACCGGCCTGCAACCGTCCGACCTGATCATCATTGCGGCACGTCCATCGATGGGCAAGACCGCACTCGCCTTGAACATTGCCGAAAACGCGGCGATGCGTACCAAGAAGGCAGTCGCTGTGTTCTCGATGGAAATGTCGTCGTCACAGCTCGCGTTTCGTTTGATCTCCTCAATGGGTCGGATCAATCAGCAGCACCTGCGCACCGGTGAGCTCGAAGAAGAAGAATGGCCGCGCGTAACCAGTGCGATCACGATGCTCAGCGAGGCCAAGATCTTTATTGACGACACGCCGGCCTTGTCGCCCGGTGAGTTGCGCGCGCGTTCACGCCGTCTCAAGCGCGAGCACGATCTTGGCCTGATCGTGATCGACTATCTGCAACTGATGCAGGTGCCCGGAAACAAGGAGAATCGCGCCACCGAAATTTCAGAAATATCGCGTGGACTGAAAGCCCTCGCCAAGGAGCTTGATGTTCCAGTGATTGCCCTGTCCCAGCTCAACCGTTCGCTGGAGCAACGCACCGACAAGAAGCCGATGATGTCGGATCTTCGTGAATCGGGCGCCATCGAGCAGGATGCCGACGTCATCATGTTTATTTACCGTGATGAGTATTACAACCCGGATTCGCCGGAAAAAGGCGTGGCCGAAATCATCATCGGAAAACAGCGAAACGGCCCTACCGGATCGGTCAAGCTGGCCTTCCTCGGGCAATTCACGCGCTTTGAGAATCTCGCGACGGATCGTTATACGGAACACTTCGAGTGAGTCGAGCGACCTCGGCGACGATCCATCTTGGCGCGCTGCACGAGAACCTGCTTCGCTTGCGCGAGCTCGCAGCAGGCGCACGCATAATGGCGGTCGTCAAAGCCGACGGTTACGGACATGGTCTCGAACGCGTTGCGAGAGTTCTAGGCGACGCGGATGCGTTTGGTGTCGCCTGCATTGCCGATGGCCAACGCTTGCGTGCGGCGGGAGTCCGTCAGCGAATTGTCGTGCTTTCTGGCATCGATGAGGCGGCCGATATCGCCGAAATGCATCGGCTGGGTCTCGAATCAACGATCCATCACGACAGGCAAATTGATTGGCTCGCGGCCGACAGCGATCCGCGGCCGCTCAAGGTATGGCTCAAAATTGATAGTGGTATGCATCGATTGGGCTTCGCGCCCGATAAGGTAGGTGCCGCGCGAGCGCGCCTGCTGGCCCTGCCGAATGTCGATCACGATATCGGCTTGATGACGCACTTTGCCAACTCGGATGTGTTCGGTGACGCGCAGACGACGCTGCAGATGGATTGCTTCGAAAGTATCGTCGCGGATCTTCCGGGCGCCAAGTCACTTGCGAATTCGGCTGCGGTTCTGGGCTGGCCGAACGCGCGGGGCCAATGGATCCGGCCTGGCGGGCTGCTCTATGGCATCTCGGTTGTCGCTGGAAAGTGCGGTGGCGATTTCGGTTTTCGCCCAGCGATGACCTTGTCGAGCAAGCTTGTTGCGATCAACCGCATCAGGCAGGGCGAACCGATAGGCTATGCCGCTAGCTGGATTTGTCCACAAGATATGGATGTTGGAGTAGTACAGATCGGTTACGGCGATGGCTACCCACGCTCGGCTGTGAGCGGCACACCGGTTCTCGTCAAT
>JBDSPX010000040.1:0-9959 GCA_039930065.1 Dokdonella sp. | reverse complement strand
GAGCCCCTTCAGCCTGAGGTTTCCCCACTTATCCGCCTTCGTGTTCAGCATCGGAATAGTGTCCACAAATACGAAAGCGGAAACGCGATGTACTCCATCGGGGCCGCGCGTGCTATCGGCTCTTTGTAGGAAATGGCTTCAGCCACTTGTCCCCTCTTGGGGATGATGCCTTTCGGCGAGATGCGACAAGGGCATCATGACTGAAGCCATTTCCCACAAAAACAGGGTAGCTGAGCTTGATGACAACTCCTTACGGCTTGAACGTCGCGAAGAAAAAACGCGTTATGCGCGTGATAGTTTCCGACAATAGTCGGCAACTAGCTGATCATCAGGAATCATCTGCGGGGAAACCTCAGCCTGAAGGGGCGATGCCGTTCGGATCGAACGAAAATCAACAGCATCGCCCCTGAAGGGGCTCCTGCAATTTCGCTCAGCTGCGCAGACCGACGCCACGCTTGAGTAGCCACAAGCTCAGGCCGCCGAGGACGATGACGAATCCGATCATCAGCGCATAGGCAATGCCGACAGGAATGTCGCTGGTGCCGAGCAAGCCGTAGCGAAACGCATTGACCATGTAGAAGACCGGGTTGGCGTGAGTCATTGCCTGTGCCCAGTCGGGCAGCATCTTGACCGAATAGAACACGCCGCCGAGATAGGTCAGCGGGGTCAGGATGAAGGTCGGTACGATCGCGACATCATCGAATTTCTTTGCGTAGATCGCGTTGACGAACCCGGCTAGCGAGAAGATCGTCGCACCGAGCAGCACCGTGCTGATCATGATCAGCGGATGCGGGATGCGCACGTGGGTGAACAGTATCGCGATGCACAGCACGATGATGCCGACGAGGACGCCGCGCAGCACGGCACCGGCGACATAGCCGCCGAGAATGACCCAGTTCGGCATCGGACTGACCAGCAGCTCCTCGATATGCCGACCAAACTTGGCACCGAAAAAGCTCGATGAAATATTGCCGTAGCTGTTCTGGATGATCGACATCATGACCAGGCCCGGCACGATGAAATCCATGTAGTCGTAACCGCCCATGTCGCCGATGCGCTTTCCGATCAGGCTGCCGAAGATCAGGAATTAAAGAGTCATCGTGATCGCAGGCGGCACCAGGGTTTGCGCCCAGATGCGCAGGATGCGCGTGATTTCGCGCCGCGCGATCGTGCCGAGTGCGACCAGATTCGGATGGGCCGATGTCGTACTCATGCTGCGTTCTCCTTGTTGCCAGTCAGGCGCACGAAGAGCTCTTCGAGACGATTGGTCTTGGTGCGCATCGAGCGTACGCGGATGCCCGCGGCATCGAGACTCGAGAACACGCTGTTGAGATCCATCGCGCGCGGCATTTCGAGATCGAGTGTGTGGCTGTCCTGTGCACGTATCTCGACGCCATTGATCGGTGGCAGCGTCGCCGGCAATTCGCCATCGATATCGAGCAGAAAACCTTCGACATCGAGTTTCGCGAGCAGCGTTTTCATCGGGCCGTTTTCGATGATGCGGCCGCCATCGATGATCGCGAGATTGCGGCACAGGCTTTCGGCCTCTTCCAGATAATGCGTGGTGAGGATCACGGTGGTGCCTGCTTCGTTGACATCTTTCAGCGTGCGCCACATGCCGCGACGGATCTCGATATCGACGCCAGCGGTAGGTTCATCGAGGATCAGCAAGCGCGGTCGCGTCATCATCGCGCGCGCGATCATCAAGCGGCGCTTCATGCCGCCCGAAAGTGTGCGCGACATCGTCTGCGCTTTTTCCCAGAGCTGGGCGCGACGCAACTCCTGCTCGGCGCGAACCTTCGCCTCGGCGCGCGGGATTCCATAGAAACCCGCGTAGTTGCAAAGGATGTCGAAGGGTTTCTCGAAGAAGTTGAAGTTCACTTCCTGCGGCACCAGACCGAGCAGGCGCATCGCCGCTTCGCGATCCTTTTCGATATCGACGCCGAATACCTTGACCGAGCCCGAACTCGCATTGACCAGCGAGCTGACGATACCGATCAAGGTGGATTTACCCGCCCCGTTGGGGCCGAGCAGGGCGAAAAAATCACCGGGTTGCACATCAAGCGAGACGCCCTTGAGGGCTTCAACGCCACCGGCGTAGACCTTGCGCAGGTCCTGGATTTCGAGCGCGGGAATTTGGCTCATGGGAATGGGCAACATCAAGACGGAGGGAGGCCGACAAGGCCCTGATAGTATAGCGGGCTGCCCCCAACGACTGTTTGCATCGTGGCCATCGTTCAATTTCCGCTCCGTCTCGCTTCCGCCCGCATGCTCGCCCCGGCCGTCCGCCACATGGTGTTCGAGCGTGCGGATGGTCAACCGTTTGCCTTTATTCCGGGCCAGTTTCTGCAGGTCCATTTCAACTATGCCGATGGCAAGCCGACCAAGCGCAGCTATTCGGTCGGCACGGTGGGCATCGGCGATGCAACGCCGATCGGGCAGATCGAGATCGCGGTTTCGTATGTCGATGGCGGTGCAGCGACCGAACTGCTCGGTGGACTCGAAGTCGGCGGCACGGTTGAGGCGAGTGGTCCGTACGGGCGCTTCTGCCTGATGGATGCCGACAGTAATTCGCGCTATCTGCTGGTTGCCACCGGTACCGGGGTCACGCCGTATCGCGCGATGCTGCCCTTGATCAGCAAGCTCACGCAGACGCGTGGTTGCCGCTTCGAGCTGATTTACGGCGCACGCAACGAGGGCGATCTGCTTTATGGCGATGAGTTCGCCGCGTTTGCCGAAGCGACGCCAGGTTTTCGTTTCCATCCGTGCTTCAGCCGAGAGCCGAGAGCCATGCCGCGAGTAGGCGATTACGCCGGCCGTGTGCAAGTCGCGATTGAAGCGCTGAAACCGGATGCCGCCAGCGATATCGTCTATCTGTGCGGCAATCCGGATATGGTCGATCAGAGCTTCGCCCTGCTCAAGGATGCAGGCCTACCGGTGGCGCAAATCCGTCGCGAGAAATACATCTCGTCGCGATAGGCGCGTCGTCCGAAAACGCGGCGCGCTGGATCGCTTGATTCATGCGAGAGCGAACAACCCGCAAAAGGAATGTAAAGGACGCTTGACACAAGTCGTCCGCCGCCGCTAGGCTATGTCAAGCTTACTTGACACCGAGTGCGAGATGCGAGCGATCGACAAGCGTTATATGCGCCACTTCTTCACCGCCATGACGGCCTACGTGATCATCATGTTGACCGTCTGGCGGCTGGTGCGAACCACCGAAAGTCATGGCTTGCGCGTTGCCATCGCGCTGCTTCCTGTGATCCCGATCTTGTTCGTCATCCGCGCAATGGTTCGCTACATCCTCGATGCGGACGAACTGGTTCAGCGACTGCATCTGGAAGCTCTCGCGATTGCCGCAGGTGTCGTCGCCGTAGCCAGCCTGATCGGCGGCTTTCTCGCCGCAGCCGAAGTGATCAGGATCGATGGCTCGATCCTGATCTGGGTATTTCCGGTCATTGCCTTGGTCTTCGGCATCGCACGCGCATTCGGCGAACGCCGCTATGCCCGCGCATGAAAATCGGCACGCCAACAGCGCCCGACGGCGCAACGGCTCTGGGGATAAATCAATGAACTCAGTCAAGACACGACGCGAACTCAGAGGCTGCTTTTTCGCTGCATTGGTCTATCTCGCCACGACCTGGGTTTGGGTCTGGCTGCTCAGGCATCCGCTCGTTGAGGCGGGCCTCGCGGTTCGCGCCGCGGTCAGCCTGATTCCAATGATTCCAATCGGCTTTGCCGTTGGCGCGGTGCTTCGGCTGGTTCGCGCCGGCGATGAGCTGGAACGGCGTATCGATCTGGAAGCTCTCGCCATCGCAGCGGTCGCAGTGGGCATGGCTGCGCTGACTCTGAACGTGCTGATGGATGCCCAGGTCATCGAGATCAGCGCGCATCTCGCGACCGTGTGGATCTTTCCGACTCTGCTGCTCACGTATGCCGTGACCAAGATCTGGGCGCGGTCGCGCTATCAATGAACAACCGTATCCGCGAGTTGCGCGGAAATCAGGGTTGGTCTCAAGCCGAACTCGCGGAACGCCTCGACGTATCGCGGCAGACGGTCAACGCGATCGAGACCGGCAAATACGACCCGAGCCTGCCACTCGCCTTCGCCATCGCGCGGCTGTTTGGCGAGACGATCGAAACCCTTTTCAATCCTGACGCATGAGAACAATTGAAGCCATGAACCGATGGAAACGTTACCTGATCGACATGGGCCCGGTGACCCTGTTCTACATCGCCAGCGTGTTCGTCGCAGGTATCGTGAGCAAGCGCATGGATACAGGCAGCTTGCGCATTCTTGTCGCGATGATTCCGCTGCCTTCGATTGTGTGGATGGCCTATGCCGAGATGCGTCGGTTGCGTCGACGCGACGAGCTTCGTCAGCGCGTCGAGGTCGAGGCCATGACCATCGCTTTCTCTATTTCATTTTGCGTGATTGTCATGCTGACGTTTCTTGATCTTTTCGGCGCGTTGAAAACCACGATCCCGGTGGCCGGCCTGATCATGGCTGTCTGCTGGGCGGGTGCGCAGATCTGGGTTCGCCTTCGTTATCGCTACTGGGCCTGAATCCGCGATTCAGCCCCGATCCTTGAACCAACGAAAAAATTTGAACCGATGAGGTTTCCATGAAGAAGAACATGAGAATAGGCATCGCGGCGCTGCTTGCCGTCGCTGCGTTTGGCTATTCAAAATTCCGCGACAAGCCATCGAGCACGGATTCTGTGCAGACCACACGCGGCCACTATCGGATCGCGAGCAATGCCGAATCCTTCCGTTTCGGCTCGCTCGATTTCAGTGCCTGCGAACTCAAGCGTGAGCATTCGGCAGCGACCACAAAGGCCTGGTGTTCGCCCTTCCAGGTGCCCGAGAACCGTGCCGATGCAAACGAACGCAAGCTTGATTTGAAGTTCGCCATGATCGCGAGCTCGCAGGCGGCCGATGATGATTTCATTGTCTATCTGGCCGGCGGACCAGGTCAGTCAGCCGTTGATACCTGGCCGCAGATGGCCGATTCACTGGGCCCTGCGCGCAAACATCGCCATGTCTTGTTGCTTGACCAGCGAGGTACGGGCGCTTCGAATCCTCTCAAATGCAAGGGCGCGGAAGGCGAGGACGACGATTCGCTGCCGTTTGATCTCGAGCGCACGGCAGCTTCGACCCAGCGCTGCCTCGACGACGTCGCGAAAATCGCCGATCCACGCTTCTACACAACCACCGATGCGGTCGAAGATCTCGAAGCGCTGCGTCAGGCGCTCGGCGGACCGAAGTTCGATCTGGTCGGCGTTTCCTATGGAACGCGAGTCGCCCAGCAATACCTCAAACGCCATCCCGAGGGCGTGCGCAGCATCGTCCTCGACAGCGTGGCGCCGAATGAACTCGTGCTTGGCGGCGAGTTCGCCAAGGATCTTGATGGTGCGCTTAAAGCGCAGTTTGCGTATTGTGCAAAAACGCCTGCCTGCGCCAAGGCATTTCCTGATCCGTATGCCGACCTGATCCGCTTACGCAACGCGCTTGGCGAAAAGCCGCGTGAAATTCGCTATTCCGACCCCGTTACGTTCGAGCAAAAAACCGAAACCTTGAATGCCGAATCGATGGTCAGTCTCGTGCGCATGTTTGCCTATTCACCTGAAACGGCCGCACTGATTCCGAACACGATCAAACAATCGCTCGCAGGCAACGACGCTCCGTTGATCGGTCAGATCGGCATCCTGAGTCAGGGCATCGAAGCACTGGTCGGCAGCGGCATGCAGCTCTCGGTGATTTGCACGGAGGATGCCGATCGTCTCGGCCCGAGCACGGCCGATGCCGACACCCTGCTCGGCGAGCGTCTGGTCGAAGTCTTCAAACGACAATGCCAGATCTGGCCGCACGGATCGCGACCGGCTGATTTCAATGAACCAGCCAAGGGCGACTCGCCAATCCTCATTCTCGAAGGCGAACTCGATCCGGTCACCCCGCCGCGCTACGGCGAGCAGGTCCTCAAGAATCTGAGCAACGCCAAACTGATCGTGGCCAAGGGTCAGGGCCACAACGTCATTGGCCGTGGTTGTCTGCCAAAACTCGTCAGCACCTTCATGGACACGCTCGATCCGAAAACGCTCGATGCCGCCTGCGTCGATGAGCTCGGCACGCTTCCCCACTTCATTGATTTCAACGGAGCCGCGCCATGATCGAACTGAAAGAGTTGAACAAGGCATTCGGTGCGGTCAAGGCCGTCGACGGTGTTTCATTCACCGCACGCGATGGCGAGATCACGGGTCTGCTCGGACCCAACGGCGCGGGCAAGACGACCACCTTGCGCATGCTCTACACGCTGATGAAGCCCGACAGCGGCCAGGTGCTTGTTGATGGCATCGATGCAGCCGTTGATCCGATCGCCGTGCGTCGCAGCCTCGGCGTACTGCCCGACGCGCGTGGCCTGTACAAGCGCCTGACCTCACGCGAGAACATCGAATACTTCGGACGCCTGCAAGGCATGGACGAGGCGCTCATCGCCGCGCGTATCGAGGGTTTGGCCAAGGCCCTCGACATGGGCGAGATCATTGATCGTCGCACCGATGGCTTCTCGCAAGGTCAGCGTGTGAAAACCGCGATCGCTCGCGCCCTGATCCACGATCCGAAAAACTGCATCCTCGATGAGCCGACCAACGGCCTCGACGTGATGGCCACGCGCGCGATGCGCGATTTCCTGCGTCATCTGAAAGCTGAAGGACGTTGTGTGCTGTTTTCCAGCCACATCATGCAGGAGGTCGGCGCGCTGTGCGATCGCATTGTCGTGATCGCGCATGGCCATGTGGTCGCCGATGCCTCGCCCGATGAACTGCGCGAGCAGTCCGGAACCTCCAATCTCGAAGATGCCTTCGTCAAGGTCATCGGATCCGCAGAAGGACTCGCCGCATGAAAACGATCATCACTGTTTTCCTCAAGGAAGTGCGCGAGAACATCCGCGATCGTCGCACCGTGCTCAATACCCTGTTGACCGGACCGCTGATGGCACCCGTGATCTTCGTCCTGCTGATCAACGGCATTGTTTCGCGCGAGCTCGACAAGGCCGAGAAACCGCTGCCAGTACCGGTCATCGGCGCCGAAAATGCGCCGAACCTGATCGAGGCACTCAAGCAGAATGGAGTGATCATCAAAGCTGCGATCGCCAATCCCGAGAAGGCGGTGCGCGACAAGGATGCCGATCTCGTGCTGCGCATTCCGCCGAGCTATGGCGAAGCGTGGGGCAAGGGTGAGCCGGCCCAGGTCGAGCTGATTTTCGATCAGTCGCAACGCGATGCGAAGTGCTCGGTCGAGCGCTTGCGCAGCGTTATCGATGCTTACGGCGAGCGCACGAGCAGCTTGCGACTGATTGCGCGTGGCATTTCGCCAACGGTCACAAGGCCACTTGTTGTCGCCAGTCGCGATCAGTCCACCGCGCAGGCTCGCGGCGGTGAGATGTTCTCGGTACTGCCCTACTTCTTCATTGTCGGGGTATTCATCGGCGGGATGGCCCTGGCCATCGACACCACGGCCGGCGAGCGCGAACGGCAATCGCTCGAACCGCTGTTCGCCAATCCGGTGGCGCGTTCGAAAATCCTGCTCGGCAAGCTCGGCGCGACCGCAGCCTTTGCGATGACGACGCTACTGATCAGCATCACCGCGTTCTCGTTCGCGGGCCAATTCATGCCGACGGAGAAGCTCGGCATGACCCTCTCGATCGGCCCGCGCTTTGCCTTGTTGACTCTGGTCTCGATGTTGCCGTTGGTGTTTCTGATCGCCACGTTGCAAACGCTGGCCGCCGCATTCGCCAAGACCTTCCGCGAAGCGCAGACCTATCTGTCGATGCTGATGATTGTGCCGATGGTGCCGACGATGCTGATGTCGTTCTTCCCGTTCAAGGTCGAATCCTGGATGTACGCGGTACCGCTCGTCGGCCAGCAAGTCACGATTACTCGACTGATACGCGGCGAGTTGGTTTCGAGTGCCGAAATTGCGTTGTGTTTTGTCTGCACGGCGATTGGTGCGGTGATCATGTACCTGATCACCGCACGCATCTACAACGGTGAACGCCTCGCGATTTCGACTTGATACGGAAATCGCAACTGCGTCATTTCCGTCGCCCCTGCGCAGGCAGGGGCCCAGCGCCTCTGCTCGTCGCCAGCAAAGGCGCTGGATCCCTGCCTACGCAGGGATGACGGTGAGGGAATCTGGACGTCATGGCGAAACTCGGACGAGCGAAACAGCCGCCTCTACGAATCCCTAATCGCGACTCCCCAATCCCGGCTGCAAGTCAAAGCCCCCGCGCCGCCCTAGCCACCGCAGCAAACAACGCCCGGCCCTTGTTCATCGTCTCGGCCCATTCGGTCGCGGGATCGGAGTCATAGACGATGCCGGCGCCGGCTTGCACATGCAGGCGGCCATCCTGGATGACGGCGGTACGAATCGCGATGGCCATGTCGGTATCGCCGGACCAGCCGATGTAGCCGATCGATCCCGCGTAAATGTTGCGCTTGATCGGCTCGAGTTCGCGGATCACTTCGAGTGCTCGGATCTTCGGTGCGCCGCTGACGGTGCCGGCCGGGAACGAAGCGCGCAACACATCCATGCTGCCGAGACCGTCAGCCAATTCGCCTTCGACCTGGCTGACGATGTGCATGACGTGCGAGTAGCGTTCGACGACAAAGCTTTCGGTCAGCTTGACGCTGCCGGTCTTGCTGACCCGACCGACATCGTTGCGACCGAGATCGATCAGCATCAGATGCTCGGCGCGTTCCTTCGGATCGGCCAGCAACTCGGCTTCGAGGGCGAGATCCTGCTCGGGCGTTTCACCACGCGGCCGTGTTCCGGCGAGCGGACGCAACGTCACTTTTCCATGCTGCTGACGCACGAGGATCTCGGGTGAAGAGCCGACAATCTGGGTGCCACCGAGATCGATGAAATACATGTACGGCGATGGATTCAGCGAGCGCAGCGCGCGATAGACATCGACCGGCCGCGCACGAAACGGCACGCTGAGGCGTTGCGAAAGCACAACCTGGAAAATGTCACCTGCGCGGATGTATTCCTGGGCCTGCCGAACGGCGGCCTCGAATCCTTCCTTCGTGAATCCCGAAACAAAATCGGCTTCATCAAGCGGCTTTGGATCGAGCGTCTCGGGATAGCTAGATCCCGAGTGACGCAGACGAAACGCAAGCTGATCGAGTCGGCGACACGCTTGCGCATAGGCTTGCGGCTGCGACGGATCGGCATGCACGATCAGATACAGGCGACCTTTCAGATTGTCGAAAACGGCGATCTCTTCGCTGAGCATGAGCAGGGCATCGGGCGTACCGAGCTGATCCGGCTTCTCGACCTTGGCGAAGCGCGGCTCAATCCAGCCGATCGTCTCGAAACCGAAATAGCCGACCAGACCCCCCGAGAATGCCGGCATATCGGGCAGCACTGGCACACGGTACTGCTGTCGCAGCGCATCGATTTCCGCCAGCGGATCCGCAAGCTCGCGCGTCTCGACCACTTCACCAAGATCTTCCACCGACAACGTGTTGCCGCGCAGCGAAAAAACACGCCGACACGGTAGACCGATGATCGAGTGCCGTCCCCAATTCTCGCCGCCCTGCACCGATTCAAACAGATAGGCGTAGGGCCCATCGGCAAGTTTCAGATACACCGACAATGGCGTGTCGAGATCCGACAGTACCTCGCGCGCGACCGGAATGCGGTTGTAGCCCTCGGCGGCGTAGGCATCGAATTCTTGTTGGGTAATCACGGCACGACTTCAGATCAAAACGGCACGAGAAGATAGCAGGCAGAGGCAAGAGGCGACAGCAGAGGCGTGCGCAGATGTCGATTCACCTGCAGGAGCGTCTTCCATGGCCAGCCTTTGGATCGATCGGTCGAAGAGCATCGTGGCTGAAGCCACTTCCCACAAATGCCGTAAGCATTGGCTGAAGTGGACTGTGGGAAGTGGCTTCAGC
>JBDSPX010000039.1:0-3640 GCA_039930065.1 Dokdonella sp. | reverse complement strand
CTTGTGTTCTGTGACACCGTTGATCGCCGCACCTTCGCGGAAGATCGCGCGGTGCCTGGCCATCTCCTCGAAATTCTTCTTGCCCATCGCGCGCCGCAAAAGATCCGCGCCGCCGAGCGAGTAACCGCCGACGATCTGGGCCATCTGCATGACCTGTTCCTGGTAGACCATGATGCCGTAGGTCTCACGCAGAACCGGCTCGACACGTTGATCGGGATAGTCGATGACCTCGGTGCCGTGCTTGCGCTTGCAGTAGCTCGGGATCAGGTCCATCGGGCCCGGGCGGTACAAGGCGCCGAGCGCGATCAGATCCTCGAAGCGATCAGGCTTGGCATCCTTGAGCATGCCCTGCATGCCGCGCGACTCGAACTGGAAAACCGCGATCGTCTGCGCGCGCTTGAACAACGTATAGACGGCGGCGTCATCGAGTGCCAATTGGCTGATGTCGAGTGCCGTTTCGCCGGTTTTCGCTCGGCGCGCGTTGATCGCCTTGACCGCCCAGTCGATAATCGTCAGCGTGCGCAGGCCGAGGAAGTCGAACTTGACCAGGCCGACTTTTTCCACATCGTCCTTGTCGAACTGGGTCACCGCACCTTCGCCGCCGGTTTCGCTGTAGACCGGCGCGTAGTCGGTCAGCGGACCAGGCGCGATGACCACGCCACCGGCATGTTTGCCGGCGTTGCGGGTCAGATCTTCGAGCTTGAGCGCGAGATCAACGAGCTCGCGAACCGCGTCGTCGTTCTGATATTCGTTGCAGAATTCGGCAACGACGCGATCGGGTTCCTTTTTTGATTTTTCACTGCGACCGAGTGCATCCTCAAGGCTCATGTCGAGCGGGCGCATCGGAATCAGCTTGGCGATGCGATCGACCTGCCCATAAGGCATGCCGAGTACGCGGCCGCTGTCGCGCAACACGGCCTTGGCCGCCATCGTGCCAAACGTGATGATCTGGCTGACGTGGTCGCGACCGTATTTCGCGGCGACGTATACGATCACCTTGTCGCGCTTGTCCATGCAGAAATCGATATCGAAATCGGGCATCGACACGCGTTCGGGATTGAGGAAACGCTCGAACAGCAGGCCGTAGCGCAGCGGATCGATATCGGTGATGCCGAGTGCCCAGGCGACCACCGAACCGGCGCCCGACCCACGCCCCGGGCCGACCGGAATATCGTGATCCTTGGCCCAGTTGATGAAGTCCGCGACGATCAGAAAGTAGCCCGGGAATCCCATCGCGACGATCACGTCGACTTCGGTTTCGAGGCGACTTTGATAGTCCTCGACGCTGAAACCCGTTGCGGGCGATTGCTTGGCCAACCGTTTGGCCAGACCCTCGCGTGATTGCGTGCGCGTCCATGAGTCCAGCGTGAATCCATCCGGGATCGGGAATTCCGGAAGGTAATACGTGCCGAAGCTGAGTTCGAGATTGCAGCGTTTGGCCAGTTCGACCGTGTTCTCGATCGCCTGCGGCAGATCGGCAAACAACGCGATCATCTGCGCCGGCGTTTTCAGATATTGCTCGGCCGAATACGAGCGCGGTCGTTTTGGATCGGCCAGCACGCGGCCATCGTGAATGCACACACGCGCCTCGTGCGCCTCGAAGTCGTCGCGATCGAGAAAGCGCACATCGTTGCTGGCGACGGCCGGAATATCGAGGGCGATGGCCAGATTCACGGCCGTCGCGATGAAGGTTTCCTCATCGGCGCGTTGCGTGCGCACGAGTTCGAAATAAAGGCGATCCGGAAAATGCCGCAGCCATGCGTTGGTGCACTCGCGCGCCAGATCCTCGCGGCCACTAAGCAGCAGCTTGCCGACATCGCTCTCGCGCCCGGCCAGCACGATCAAGCCACGATTCGCCTCGAACAGCCACTCCGCTTCGATCAGCGCGAAATCTCCGTGACGCCCTTCGGCCCAGGCACGCGAAACCAGACGCGACAGATTTCGGTAGCCCTCTAGATCCTGGCAAAGTACGGTGATTCGATGCGGTTTGCCGCGATCACCCGGGTCGGCGATCCAGATATCGCTGCCGGCGATCGGCTTGATCCCGGCCTTCTCTGCCGCCGTGTAAAACTTGACCAGGGCAAACAGGTTGACCTGATCGGTCAGTGCCACCGCCGGCATGCCGACAGACGCGCAAGCCTTGACCAGACGATCAATGCGGATCGTCGAATCGACCAGCGAATACTCGCTGTGGACGTGCAGATGAATGAAATCCGCAGGCATGGCGGCAACAAACGTGAGGAGTCGACAGGGTAGCCGGGTGGCCCGGAGTGGACAAGCTTGTGCGGCGGCGCGTGATGTGGGTGTCACGCCAGACTTCACCCGAGATCGCTATTTCATGTGGTTCTGATGCTTGGTGCGATCTTCGTCCTGCGCTCCTCTCAATCGATTCGGGAGGGAATGCCCCCAAGGCAGTGCCTGACGCTCGGGATTACTGCTGCGCCAAGCCGTCGTCGCAACGTACTATGAAGCCACTATTTGCTGAGAGCAGCATGAAGAATTCCGCCCAGCTACGTGCAAAGATTCCATCCAGCGTCTGGGCATTGGGCTTCGTCAGCCTGTTCACCGATATCGGCTCGGAAATGGTGCACAGCTTGCTGCCGGTCCTGCTCGCCGGGACGCTGGGCGCGAGCGCATTGACGATCGGTTTGATCGAAGGCGCAGCGGAATCGCTGGTCCTCATCACGAAGATGTTCTCGGGCTATCTGAGCGATGCCTTCGGCAAGCGCAAGCCCTTGGTGTTGCTCGGCTACGGACTCGCCGCCTTGGTCAAGCCGTTGTTTCCACTGGCCGGATCAATCGGTACCGTGATCACCGCGCGCTTGCTGGATCGTTTTGGCAAAGGTATTCGTGGAGCGCCAAGGGATGCGTTGATCGCTGACATAACCCCACCGGAAATTCGCGGTGCGGCGTTCGGCCTGCGCCAATCGATGGATTCAATCGGTGCCGTGATTGGCCCGTTGCTCGCGGTGGGTTTGATGGCCGCGTTTGTCGGCAATATCGATACGGTGCTGTGGTTCGCCGTGGTGCCCGGCATCGTCGCGGTAGCCTTGATCGTTTTTGTCGTGCGCGAACCTGCGCATGTTGAGCGCCGCGCACGCCTGCCGATTTCACGAGCGGGGTTGGCCAGCCTCGGCAAACCGTTCTGGATGGTTGTCGTAGTGGGTGGACTTTTATCGCTGGCGCGTTTCAGCGAGGCCTTCCTGATCTTGCGCGGTTCGCAGTTGGGCTTGTCGAATACGGCCGTTCCGATGGTATTGGTGATCATGAGTGTGGTTTACACCGCTTCAGCCTGGCCGGTAGGAATCCTTTCGGATCGCTGGTCTCGGCGCAGTCTGTTTGCTGCCGGCATGGTTCTTTTGATTCTTGCCGATGCGGCGCTCGCGTTGGCTTCGAGCCCAACGGGCGTATTTATCGGCGCGGGTTTGTGGGGGCTGCATCTCGGCATGACCCAAAGCCTGCTCGCGGCGATGATTGCCGACACCACACCCCCCGCTTGGCGCGGTACGGGCTTTGGTGTGTTCAGCCTGATTTCCGGAATCGCCTTGCTGATCGCCAGCGTTGCGGCAGGCGCCTTGTGGGATCTTTACGGTCCGCAAACGACGTTTCTGATCGGGGGACTGTTTGCCTTTCTATCGGT
>JBDSPX010000038.1:0-6782 GCA_039930065.1 Dokdonella sp. | reverse complement strand
GCTGAAGCCATTTCCCACAAAAACAGGGTGGCTGCGCGTGATAGTTTCCGACAATAGTCGGCAACTAGCTGATCATCAGGAATAATCTGTGGGGAAACCTCAGCCTTCAGGCGCTTGCCCCCTTTTGGGGGCGATGCTTTTTTGCACTCCCTATTCTCGATTCCCCATTCTCGATTGCCGGTGCTGGAGTCAGCGCTCAAGCCAACGCCCAGCCATTCGACGCAGCGATTCGTCGGCCGCGGAATCCAACGCGATCTCGGCAATATCCCGCCACGCCAGCGCGTGTGATTCATCACTGACGACGAACGCCTCGCCACCTCGCGCACGAACAACAAAGCGCACGTCATAGTGCCAGTGCCCCGGCACATCGGCGCGCTCGGGAATCCAGTGCCGATCGAGGTCGAAGATTTCGCTTTCCACTTCGAGATGAGTCAAGCCGGATTCTTCTTCTGCTTCGCGCAATGCCACGCGCGCCAGATCGCTGTCACCGTCGGCATGGCCTCCAAGTTGCAGCCATCGGTCGAGCTTTCGGTGGTGGGTCAGCAGCACGCGATGACCGTCAGCGCTCACTAGCCAGGCGGATCCCGTGAAATGCCCCTCAAGGTTGCTGCGCAGAAAGCATCCTGCTGCATCCAGCTGCGCACGAAACAAGTCGGCAGAATCCCGATTGAGGGTATTCAACGCATAGCGTTCAAATTTTTCGCGCATCGTTGATGGTCGCCGGTAGAAAAGATTCAGGCTAGCCGTTTTTAACTGTCGAATGGCGATCCACGCTGCACCGCACAAGTTTGATCAACTGCATCGAACATGAGTTTCCGTGCTTGTGCTCCCGTTCGCTGTTTGGCATCGTACGGGGTCGCTGTCGCTGACAGTTGGCAACTAAGAACGCGGCCACCAAGCCGCTCCGTCAAAGATTCGGGGAGAACACGATGTCCGTTGGCTTATTTGTCACCAAACCGGTCGCGCCTGCGCCGCATGTGGATGCCGGCGAACCGGTTGAAGGTTCACTGGAAGGCGAGAATTCGCTCAAGCGAACACTGACCGCCACCCAGCTTGTCATGCTCGGTATCGGCGCGGTCATTGGTGCAGGCATCTTCGTCCTGACTGGAACCGCAGCGGCAAATCACGCCGGCCCTGCGATCGTGTTGAGCTTCGTATTTGCCGGCGTTGCCTGCGCATTCGCAGGACTCTGCTACGCCGAATTCGCAGCACTGCTGCCAGTGTCGGGCAGTGCGTATTCCTACTCCTACGCAACGCTCGGCGAAGTGGTCGCCTGGTTCATCGGCTGGAATCTCGTTCTCGAGTACCTGTTTGCCGCCTCGACGGTCGCGGTCGGTTGGTCAAGCTATTTCAACAGCTTCCTCGCAACGTTTCACATGGCCCTTCCCGACTCTCTGGCCAAGGCACCGCTTGATGTCGTTAATGGAGCGCTGGTTCATACGGGCGGGTTGTTCAACTTGCCTGCCGTCGCGATTGTCGCGGCGGTCGCCACGATCGGCTATTTCGGCATCAAGCAATCCGCCATCGCCAACACGATCATCGTCACGATCAAGGTCGTTGTGATCCTGATGTTCGTTGCCTTCAGCATCCAGTATGTCGATCCGGCCAACTGGCATCCGTTCATTCCGGACAATGTGGGCCCGGGCAAATACGGTTATGACGGGATAGTGCGCGGCGCAGCGGTCGTGTTCTTCGCTTATATCGGGTTCGACGCGGTTTCAACGGCAGCAGGTGAAGCAAAGAATCCGCAACGTGACATGCCAATCGGCATCCTCGGATCGCTGGCAATCTGTACCGTGGTCTACATCATCGTTTCTGCCGTACTGACCGGCATGCTGCCCTATACGCAACTCGGAACGCCGAAGCCGGTTGCCACTGCGCTCGAAGCCTATCCCGCGCTTTCCTGGCTCAAGATTTTGGTCGAACTCGGCGCAATCGCCGGCTTGAGCTCGGTTATCCTCGTCATGTTGATGGGCCAACCGCGCATCTTCTTCTCGATGGCGCAGGACGGCTTGATTCCAAAGGTTTTTGCCAAGGTCCATCCGAAGCACCACACACCGCATGTGGGCACGATTGTCGTCGGCGTTATCGCTGCGCTTCTTGCAGGATTCCTGCCGATCAGTTTCCTCGGTGATCTCGTTTCAATGGGTACCCTGCTTGCCTTTGCGACGGTATCGGCCGGCGTGCTGATCCTGCGCAAGACCCAGCCGAATCTGCATCGTCCATTCCGCGTACCTGCCGCGATCATCATCTGCCCGCTCGGCGTGGTTACCTGCCTCTATCTGTTCTGGCAGCCGTTCAAGGAAAACTGGCCGGTGATGGGCGGCTGGACGCTCATTGGCTTCGTGATCTACGCCGTCTACGGCTATCGCAACAGCAGGCTGCGCAAAGCAGGCTGATTTTCTTCACAAGGCCGACGTCTTCGCGTCGGCCTTGTTTTTTCGGGTCGAGCACGAGCTCGCGCTATTCCCGTGCAATCACGGGATGCACAGGAAAACCACGATGGCCAATCAACTTTTCGCGACCAAGCATCCGAACGCAGCGCATACCGATGCCGAAGGCCTGAGCCTGGTTCGCAGTCTCGGCCCCTGGGGACTGACCTCGCTTGGCATCGGCGCGGTCATCGGCGGTGGCATCTTTGTCATCACCGGCGTCGCCGCGGCTGAACATGCCGGCCCGGCCATCGTGCTGTCATTTATTTTCGCGGCGATCTGCTGCACATTCTGTGCGCTGTGCTACGCCGAGTTTGCGGCGATGGTGCCGGTCTCGGGTAGCGCTTATTCCTATACTTATGCAACGCTTGGTGAACTGGCTGCATGGTTCATTGGCTGGATGCTGGTGCTGGAATACGGCGTGTCCGCCTCAGCCGTTGCGGTCAGTTGGACGGGTTATTTCCTCAGTTTTCTCGCCCATTTCGACATCCATATTCCTGCGGCATTGGCGAATGCACCACTCGATGGCCAACTCAAGCCGACAGGCGCGATCGCCAATGTGCCTGCCGCGATTCTCGTTTTGCTGCTGACGTGGCTCTGCTACGTCGGCATCCGCAAATCCGCTGGCGCGAACATGGCCATGGTCATTCTCAAAGTCGCCCTGATTATTCTTGTCATCATTGCCGGCAGTTTCTACGTTGATACGTCGAACTGGCATCCCTTCATTCCAGATAATGTCGCGCCGGGAAAATATGGATGGGAGGGCGTGCTGCGCGGGGCGTCGATGGTGTTCTTTGCCTATATCGGCTTCGAGGCGGTTTCGGTCGCAGCCCAGGAATCACACAATCCCAAGCGCGACATGCCGATCGGCATGCTCGCCTCATTGGCCATCTGCACGGTGCTCTATATCGGCATGGCGCTCGTGATGACTGGTCTCACGCCATACAACCTGCTCGGCACAAACGAACCCGTCGTCACCGCCGTTGCGAGTCATCCGGAACTGAGCTGGTTGCGCTGGCTTGTCGAAATCGGCGCGATGCTCGGGCTTGCTTCGGTCGTCCTGGTGATGGTTATCGGCCAACCGCGCATCTTCATGATCATGGGTCGCGATGGCTTGTTGCCGCCCATTTTCACGAAGATCCACCCGAAATACCGCACGCCTCATATCAATACTGTGATCACCGGAATCGGCATCGCAATCCTCGCCGCGGTGTTCCCGCTTGATGTGCTTGGCGACCTGACCTCAATGGGTACGCTGATCGCGTTCGCCGCTGTCTGCGCGGGCGTGCTGATTCTGCGCAAGACCCAGCCCAATCTGCCGCGCCCATTCCGCATTCCGTTTGCGCCGTTTATCGCTCTGGCGGGTGTTGCCAGCTGTCTCGTCCTGCTCTCGACAATGACGGTGCACAACTGGATGCTGATGGTCGTATGGACGCTGTTCGGCTTCGCGATCTATTTCCTTTACGGATTCCGCCACAGCAAGCTCGCCCGCGAGAATCGTGGAAATAGCGCTGGCTGATACGAACTGTCCTGACATTCAATGCATGGCGGAATCCGTACATTGAATTCCGCAGCACGATTTTCTACTTTGTAAATATTTAAACGTTTCGCGGATTACGGAATCATCTGCGATGGGTCCGCCCTAACCACTATTGATCGGCGCCGGAATCCGCTTGCGTTGCATCGCTGGACGGATCCTGTTCCGCGCCGGCGGCTTCGATCATTGAAGCAGGGAAGGATTTTTTCGCTGGTGCACCCATCTCGGCCAGGCTTTTGACCTGCAGGATCACACTGCCCTTGCCGCCCTCGGTGAGGCGACGCACAACGCTGGCGTGGGCGCCCTGGGCCTTGTCGAGCTGGGATCCCAAGGCTTCGAGTTCGTTGACGAGGATCACGAAATTGTCATGCAGATTGGCCGCACGCCGGGCGATTTCGATCGCGTTGTTGTTGCGGCTTTCGATGCGCCACAAATAGGCCACGGTGCGCAGGGTCGCCAGCAAGGTGCTCGGACTGACGAGGGAAATCTTGCGCTGCAGCGCGTAATCATAAAGTGCGCCATCGGCACGTACCGCCTCGATGAAAGCCGCTTCGACCGGCACGAACAACAGCACAAAATCGAGCGTGCGTACCCCGGGGATATCGCTGTAGTTCTTTCCTGAAAGCCCATCGATATGTCGGCGCAGCGATAGCAGATGCTCGCGCAAAGCGGCCTGGCGTTCGACTTCGTCATCCAGCGCAACTGAGCGTTCCCATGCAACCAGAGACACCTTGGCGTCGATGATGACATCCTTGCTCTCGGGCAGATGCACGATCACGTCAGGTCGCTGGCGCGTGCCATCTGCGCCTTCGAAACTTTCCTGGGTATCGTATTCGCGGCCTGACTGAAGTCCGGAGGCTTCGAGCACCCGCTCGAGGACCATCTCACCCCAGGCACCTTGGGCGCGGCTGTCGCCCTTCAAGGCACGCGTGAGATTGACCGCATCCTGGCTGATCTGCTGATTGAGATCCTTTAGCGTGCGGATTTCCTGCGCGAGCATGCCGCGCTCGCGCTGCTCATTGGCGTGGGTCTGGGTAACCGTTTCGCGAAATTCCTTGAGCTGAAGTTTGAGCGGATCGAGCAGACCGCCGAGCTGCTCGGAACTCTGTTCCTTGAAGCGCTCCGCTTTCGCATCGAGGATCTGGTTGGCGAGATTCTGGAAGGATTCGCGCAACCGCTGCTCGGCCTGATCAAGCAAGGCGAGTTTTTCGCGCGCAGCCTCAGCCTGCTCGTGCGCACTGGCTTTCAGCGACGCGTACAGGCTGGTCAAGACCAAGTGTTCGCGATCGCTCGAATCATGGCGAAGCTGCAACTCGGCCAGTTGACGAGTCAGTGCGTCGATTTCCGCTTTTCGTTCCGTAGCCTGCGTTGTTGCAGCCAGAGAGCGCTGTTCGAGCACCGTGTGGACGGCGGCCATCGCGTCAAAGCGCTGACGGAAATCGACGAGCTGTCGATTCAGGCCCTCGCGTTGTTCGCGCAGGGTCGAGATTTCCGGCTCTCGCCGTGCGTCCGCCATCGACGCGGCATCACGCGACCATCGTCGGCCGAGCCAGCCGAAAATCAACGCACCGATCAGCAATCCCGCGAGAAATGCGCCAAGCAAAGAGATCATGAAGGTTTCAGGCATCAGAACGTTCACCTAGGATTTTTGACCGGCGGATCATCGCAGACCCGGGTCCCGTTGCGCGAGGTAAGACAGCAAGCTCGATCGGTTCTCGCACGCGCCACGCGATCACGGCCCATTCAACATCCCGGGTTGTGACGATTCAATCCGTTCTCCGCGCAACGCGACGCTGCTCGTAGAGATGCTTGTCGGCGGCGGCCAGCGCGTCATCGAGACTCATCGATGGTTGGCGTATCGCATAGCCCATAGTAAAAGAAATGGGCGCCTCCTCACGGGCCGCTTCGATTGTCTCGACGATCTCCTGTGCGATTGAGTCGTGCGCATCCTTCAACAGAATCAGGAATTCGTCGCCGCCGGAGCGCACGACGACATCGCATTCGCGCACATGGCGATTCAGAAACGCTCCCACCTCGACCAGCACTTCATCACCGCGCTGATGCCCGTGGGTGTCATTGACCTGCTTGAAGCGGTCAAGATCGATAGCGATGCACGTCCAGATGTCGTGATCGCTCATACCGGCTTCGAGCTCGTCAAGATAGCGCCGATTGAAGCAGCCGGTCAGAGGATCGCGAATACTCAGCTCGCGCAATTGCTTTTCATGACCCAGGCGTTCGCTGACATCTTGCGAATGCACGATCACGTGCGCTTCATCGCCTTCGTCATCGAGGATGTTCTGGTACTGCCAGGTGCGCACGCTGCCGTCTCGAGCAATCATCTGGACCATGCCCGAATCGGTGCCCTCGGCAAGGATTCGCCGCAGATAGTGGGCAAACAAAGCATGTTGCGAAACCGGTATGAAGTCCGTCCAATTTCGCCCCATCACCTCGGCCACTGAATATCCCAACGATCGTGCAGCGGCCGGATTGATGGAAAGTACATGACCTTCCAGATCGTGCGTGAAGATCAGGCCAACACTGTGCTGGAACAGCTTTCGGAAGCGACGCTCGCTGACTTCAAGAGCGAGCAGCGCCTGTCGGCGAATCGTGGTCTCCTGCAAGGCACCGATCAGCCAACGCGGCTTGCCATCCAGATACTCGATCGTGCCCATCACGCGGACCCATATGGATCGCCCCTTGGCCGTTACAAACGGCAGGTCGAGATCACAGTCGTCGCCGTCGAGAGCCGTTTTTCGGACCGCCGCTTCGACTCTCAGCCTTGCCTCAGGTGGATAGAAAGCGAGCGCTTGCTG
>JBDSPX010000037.1:0-2952 GCA_039930065.1 Dokdonella sp. | reverse complement strand
ATGCCATCGGGTAGCCGAAATCGGCACTGATGTGGGTGAGGGTTCCGATGCGACCTTCGGCAACCCAGGCCTGCGCCTTGCGGATCGCTGGCAGGAATAAGGTCCACATGGCTTCGGCGAGATAGCGGTGCTGGCGTGTGGCTTCGTCGATCAATTGCCGGCATTCGTCGGCCGAAACGGTGATCGGCTTCTCGCAGAGGACGGCCTTGCCGGCGCGCAGCGCAGCCGTGGTCTGTTCGAAATGGAATGTGTGTGGGGTTGCGATGTAGATGGCATCCACATCCTCCGCTTCATACAGCGACTGATAGCCCGAATACGCCTTCGGGATAGCCCAGCGCGCGGCGAATTGCTGCGCTCGCGATTCGTCGCGTGCGGCGACGGCGACGAGTTCGGCATTACTGACATGCGCGAAATCCTCCGCGAACTGATGCGCGATACGACCTGCGCCGATGATGCCCCAACGAATCTTTTGATTTTTCATATGGCGATTTTCCCTGAAAAGGGACGGACGCGTGAGGCATGGCAATGGAGGCGCGTTGTCATTGGGACGGTTCGACATTCGGTAGTTTGATCAGCCGACGAATTTGGCGGTCATGGGCCGCAACTAGTCGGAGAGCTATTCGCGATCGATCGTATTGGAATCCCTCCGACAACGCCTCGGGACTTTGACAGTTCACCGAAATATTCAATACCTCCGTCATCCCGGCGAAGGCCGGGATCCAGCGCCTTACAACAACCGTAGGGTTGGTCATCCAGTCACTTGTAACATCCGGATGGCTGGCCATTCTGCATTTCACCAACCCTCAAAGGCACTGGATCCCGGCCTTCGCCGGGATGACGAGAAAGGGGAATTCAAGTGGCTCGGGGGGTCTCTCGGCCTGAATGTCGGGTGGCAAGGCTTTTCAGATGGGGATGCGTTTTCCCCGGACATCAGTGCGTACGACTCGAATTGTTGTCGACACGATGACCCGAGTGTCAGACTCGCGCAAACCCCTGCGAGGCAGCCCCATGAATCTCTTGCGCGCCGCACTGATTGCACTTGTCGCTGTTTCCGCTTCGGTTGTTGCGGCACCACCTGACAAGGAGGCGATCACCCACTACGCCGATACGCTGTTGAGCGAACATTTCGCGGCGGATAGTCCCGGCGCGGCAGTGTTGATCGCTCGCGGCGACGAGATCATCTATCGCGGTGCGCGGGGTTCGGCGAGTCTTGAACTCGGAGTCGCGCTGTCGCCGGATCAGGTGTTCCGGCTGGGGTCGATCACCAAGCAGTTTGCCGCGGCCGGGGTGATGAAGCTCATCGAGCAGGGCAAGGTATCGCTCGATGATCCGCTGACGAAATACGTGCCGGGTTATCCGAATGGCGACAAGGTCACGGTGCGCATGTTGCTCAACCACACCTCAGGCATCCGTAGTTACACCGACGTTCCGGGGCGCATGGATTCGTTGATCCAGAAGGACATGACGACGAAGGAATTGATCGACAGCTTCAAGGATGAGAAAGCCGATTTCGCGCCCGGTGCCGAGTGGAACTACAACAATTCCGGCTACGTACTGGTCGGCGCGGTAATCGAGTCTGCGAGCGGAATGCCGTGGTACGACTATCTGGATCAGACCTTCTTCAAACCGCTGAAGCTGGCACACACGGGTTATGGCGATGAGAGCAAGGCGGTGATTCCCGGCCACGTTGGCGGCTATTCATTCGCGGATGATCACTGGGCCGTCGCTCGCTACCTCAGCATGACGCAGCCGCACGCGGCAGGTTCACTGGTGTCGTCGGTTGAAGATCTGCTTCGTTGGAACCGTGCGCTGCACGGCGGCACGTTGCTCTCGAAGAAAAGCTATCGGGCGATGGTCACACCGATCGGCAAGGCCGTGGGCAAGAAGTATGCATTCGGCATTGAACACACCACCTTGCGCGGCAAGGAAGTACTCAAGCACGGCGGTGGTATCTTCGGTTTTAACACCGTACTGATCTACCTGCCCGAGAGTGCGACGACGGTGGCCGTGCTCGAGAATTTCGACGGTGGCAAGAAGGGCATGATCGATTCGTCGGAACTAGGATCACGACTCGCCGCATATGCGCTTGGCAAGCCCTATCCGGATCACAAGGCAATTCAGGTCGATGCCGAAACGCTGAAGGGATACGAAGGCGTCTACCGGATCAACAAGGATTCGGTGCGTGTCTTGCGCGTTGTCGACGGCCAGCTGACTTCGCACCGCACCGGTGGTTCGCTATCCGTGCTGATTCCAATCGCCAAGGACAATTTCGCCTTCGAGGAAGGGCTTTCTCGCGTGCAGTTCGAGCGCAATCGCAAAGGCCAGGTGGTTGCGATGCGCTTCTTTGAGGACGACGAAGGCAAGGGCGATCGGGTTGCACGAACCGACGAGCCGTTACCGCCCGAGCGCGTGTCGGTGACCTTGCCCGAAGCGACGATGAAACGCATCGCGGGAAGCTACGCGCATGAGGGCGAAAAGCTGACGATTGCCATGACCGGTACCGGTATGACGGCGCAAATGAACGGACAACCGCCGTTCGAGCTATTCGCGGAATCTGCGAGCCGGCTTTTCCTCAAGGAGTTCGACGCGACCTTCGACGTCCCAAGCGGTGACGGTCCAGCGCCCTCGCTGACGATGCAGCAGGGCGGCCAATCAACGGAGTTCGAGCGCGTGGCGGAGTAAAGGACTCAACGGGAACGGTCGTGTTGCCGCGTGGCTGGTGCAATGACGGCTACCAGCCGCGCCGGTAGTAGCGACCCTGATACGGCAAGGCGTCACCTTCGGTCACGTGGAGATGGAGGGAAAACGTCTTGCCATCTTCAGTCTGCTTGGACACATTGAGCTCGGCGGAATTCGAGATGCCGGTGCCGTATCCCTTGGCGTAGCCAATTGTGGTGCTCAAGGCGCCTGACATCTGCACGCCATTGTCGGCTTTTTGATCACCACCGACAT
>JBDSPX010000036.1:0-2596 GCA_039930065.1 Dokdonella sp. | reverse complement strand
TTCGACGTGATAGCGGATTGTGTATTCATTGGCGCGCGCATTGCCTCCCACCGAGAGTACGTCGGTATGAAACGCATTGCTGCCGAGTCGCAACACCGCGCTGCGTTCGGCCGACCCTTCGACGACTTGGGCACCGGCGCGGGTCAGCGCCTTGCGCAAATCCCGGCCGAGTGGACTGAGCGAATCGGCCCCTTCGATAGCGATCCGCTGCATCCCGCTCGGCAGGCGCACCTCTTCGCGCAAATGAAAGCCGCAGGCGGTAACAGCCAGGGTGAAAATCGCGATGACGAAAAGACGATGGAGTTTCATGGGAGCCTGATACTGGGGGCAGAGGGGAAGCATAGCGGATGTTGTTGGGGAGGCTTGGTGGCGGCCTTGGTGAAACCTCTGGTTTACCTCAGCCGTTCGCCCCCGGATCAAGTCCAGGGCAGGCTCTGAGCCTGGCGAAGGCCTGTCCTGAGCTTGTCGAAGGGGTGATCCGGATTGCTGATACTCCGCAGCAACTTCCGCTCATGGTTCCCTTCGACAGGCTCAGGGCAGGCTCGGCTCACCACGAACGGAAGTTGGCAATGATTTCGCTAAACAACAATATTGACGATCTTGCCTGGCACCACGACAACCTTCTTGATGGTCTGGCCTTCGACATGCGGCACCACCGAAGGCTCAGCCAGCGCCGCACGTTCGCACTCCTCTTTCGATGCCGAAACCGGCATCTCGATCGTGCCACGCAACTTGCCGTTGACCTGCACAGCCAGTTTCACCGCATCGCGCACCAGCGCGGCAGGATCGGCCTTCGGCCATGGCTGGTCCTCGATCAGCGTTTCAGAGTGACCCAATACTTGCCACAGCGCATGGCAGACATGCGGTGTGATCGGATTGAGCAGCAAGACTATGTTTTCGAAAGCCTCGTGGCGAACTGCCCGTCCCTGGTCGCTCATGTCGTCGAATTTCGTCACGGCATTGAGCAATTCCATCAATGCGGCGATCGCCGTATTGAAAGCGTGGCGGCGACCGAAATCATCGGAGACCTTGTTGATCGTTTCGTGGATCTGGCGACGAAGCGTCTTCTGCGAGCCATCCAGCACCGACGGATCGACTTCTGGATGGTCGGGTTGCGCCACATGCGCATGCAGCTCACGCCACAAACGCTTGAGGTAGCGCGACATGCCTTCGACACCGGCCTCGTTCCATTCGAGTGATTGATCCGGTGGCGCTGCAAACATCGAAAACAAACGCACGGTGTCGGCGCCGAACTTGCTCACCATCTGTTCCGGATCGACGCCATTGTTTTTCGACTTGGCCATCTTTTCGGTGCCGCCGATCGCAACGGGTTGGCCATCGACCCTGAGCATCGCGCCGATAACGCGACCCTTCTCGTCGCGCTGCATTTCGACATCGGCCGGATTGATCCAATCCTTGCGACCTTGCGCGTCCTCGCGATAGAACGTGTCCGCGATGACCATGCCTTGGCAGAGCAAATTGATCGCGGGTTCGTCGCTGTTGACGAAACCGAAGTCGCGCAAGAGCTTGTGATAGAAGCGGAAATACAGCAGATGCAGGATCGCGTGCTCGATGCCGCCGATGTACTGGTCGACCGGCGCCCAGTAGTTGGCGCGCGCATCGACCATGTCGCTCGCACCAGGCGAGGTGTAGCGCGCGTAGTACCAGCTCGATTCCATGAAGGTATCGAAGGTGTCGGTCTCTCGCTCGGCCGGGCCACCGCACTTCGGACACGTCGTCTTGCGCCATTCCGGATCGGCCTTGATTGGTGATTTCACCCCGGTGAACTCGACATCCTCGGGCAGCACCACGGGCAATTGATCGTCGGGCACCGGCACCGCTTCGCAGCGGGCGCAGTAGATCACCGGAATCGGGCAACCCCAGTAACGTTGACGCGAAACACCCCAGTCGCGCAGACGAAAGTTGACCCGCCGCGCGCCGTTGCCTTCCTTTTCCAGCCGCGCCGCAATCGCATCAAACGCTTCGCGAAAGTTGAGGCCGTCGTATTCACCGGAATTCACGAGGAATCCGTAGTCCGTGTAAGCGCCTTCGGTAATGACGCTGTTCTCGAAATCAACGAGCACATCAACTTCGCCTGCCGGTTCGACGACATCAATGGCGCGGCTCTCGCCAAGCGCGGCCGACATCGCATCCTTGTTGCCGCTCGCATCGCGGGCGAGCTCTCGCACCGCGTCGCGCACACCGTCGCTGACGATGACCATGCGGATCAGCAAATCGTACTTTGTGGCAAATTCCCAATCGCGCTGATCGTGCCCAGGTACGGCCATGACCGCGCCGGTTCCATAATTCATCAGCACGAAATTGGCCACCCAGACCGGCACGGTTTCGCCGGTGATCGGATGGATCGCCTTGAAATGAGTCTCGACGCCCTTTTTCTCCTGCGTTTCGATATCAGCCTCGGCGGTTCCACCATGACGGCATTCTTCGATGAAAGCGGCGACTTCGGGTTGCGATAACGCGGCCTTCTGCGCGAGCGGATGCTCGGCAGCGACCGAAAGGAAACTGACGCCCATCAGCGTATCGGGGCGCGTCGTGAATACCGTTATCGGCGCGTCTTCGCCTTCAATCGCGAACC
>JBDSPX010000035.1:0-12796 GCA_039930065.1 Dokdonella sp. | reverse complement strand
TCTGGGCCTGAAACCTCCGGCCGGTCGCGAAGTTGGCGGCTTGTTCGACGAGGAAGCGTCTTGATTCACTGTTCGGGTTTCTTGCAAAGAATGCGTTCGCCATGACCGCGCGAAATGATCCGTTCATCTGGCCTTTGCGTGTGTACTGGGAAGATACCGACGCAGGCGGCGTGGTCTATCACGCGAGCTATGTGCGATTTTTCGAGCGCGCACGCACCGAGTGGCTGCGTGCGAGCGGTATCGAGCAAACCAGACTGCGTGAGGAGCACGGTGTCATCTTTGTCGTCCACAGCATGGATCTTCGTTTCAATCGACCGGCGCGGCTGGATGATCTGCTCGAAGCGTCGGTACTCGTGAGCGAAATTCGCGCCGCGAGTTTCAAAGTCGAGCAAGCGCTGCATCACCATGCTGAGAAAACCTTGTTGGTCAGCGCCAATGTGCGCATTGCCTGTCTTGATGCCGAACGTTGGAAACCCCACCCCATGCCTGAATTCCTGCTCCAAGAGATCTCCAAACCATGAATCATGAACTCAACGTCTTCGCCCTGATCTGGGGGGCGAGTCTGCCGGTCAAGTTTGTCCTGTTGGTACTGATCCTGTTTTCGCTGATTTCGTGGATCATCATTTTCCGCAAGAATGCGCTGATCAATCGGGCTGATTCCGGCGCCAATGATTTCGAGGAGCGCTTCTGGTCGGGCTCCGATCTGGCGGCACTGTTCAAGGATGTGAACTCCAGCGGGGAGCGCATCGGCGGCATCGAGGCAATTTTCGAAGCTGGATTTCGCGAGTTCGCACGTCAGCGGCAACGTCGTGGCGCGGATTCACGAAGCTTCCTTGAGGGTGCCCAGCGAGCCATGCGCGTTTCGCAGGCGCGCGAGGTCGAACGCCTGGAGCAGAATCTGGAATTCCTCGCCAACGTCGGCTCGATCAGCCCTTACGTCGGCCTGTTTGGAACGGTCTGGGGCATCATGATTGCGTTCCAGGGGCTCGCCAACGTCAAGGAAGCGACCATCGCGATGGTCGCACCCGGAATTTCAGAAGCCTTGATTGCCACGGCGATGGGTTTGTTTGCAGCGATTCCGGCGGTCTGGGCCTACAACCGCTTCGCCACGCGCGTCGAACGCGTCGCATTGCGTTACGAAACCTTCCTCGAAGAGTTCTCATCGATCCTGCAGCGTCAGGCCCATGTCGATGATTGATTCCATGCTCTATCAGCATTGCCTTGACCCTGTTCGGGTCTTCCCCGCGTTGCAGAACATCGATCTTTCTCGAATGGCGGGAAGGATCGAGGTCGGAGCCGACTGATGCAGCAAAGTTACCGCAATCGCAAGCGCCGCAAACTCAAGGCCGAGATCAATGTCGTGCCTTATATCGACGTGATGCTCGTGCTGTTGATCATTTTCATGGTGACTGCGCCGTTGATGAATCTCGGCGTGGATATTGAATTGCCGAAATCCAACGCTACTGCGATCCAGAATGACAAGGAGCCCGTGGTGGTCAGTGTCGACAAGGACGGCGCGTACTTCCTCACTATCGGTGGCACCGCTCGCGAAGCGGTTGACGAAGAAACCCTGGTCAACAAGGTTTCAGCATTCGTGCGCCAGAATCCACAGGTACCGGTAATGATCGGTGGTGACGAACGTGTCGAGTACGGACGCATCTATGCGGCGATGGTGTTGTTGCAGCAGGCTGGTGCGCCGAAAGTTGGGCTCATGAGCCAGCCTACCCCTCCCGAAGGAAAGCGCTGACCTACATGAAGGAGAGCTTTGCCGACAAGGCGCGCGCAGTCATCTTCGCGTTGCTCCTGCATGGCCTGCTGATCGGGCTGATTGCGCTTGGGTTGCTGTGGACGACCGAGACACGGACGGTGGTCATGCCGGGTCCGGTTATCGAAGCCAGTCTGGTGGGGCCGACCAGTGCGCCCAAACCAAGCTCGCGAAAGGCGCGGCCCAAGGCCGAGCGACCCAAGCCGACGCCGCCCCCGCCGAAGGCCGTCGAAGAGCCGCCGAAGCCTGAAACCGTCCCTCCGCCAGAACCGCCAAAGCAGGATCTCGTCGAGCAACAACGAATCGCCGCATTGGCCGAGCAGAAATCGGATGAGTTGAAAAAGGAACAAGAGGAGAAGCGCCGTCGCGAGCAGATTCTGCTGGAACAGGAAAAGCAGGAGGCTGCTCGGCAGAAGGAGCTCGATCAGGTTCGCAAACAACTCGCCGATGCAGAAAAGAAGAAGAACCTTGAGAAAGAACGTCTCAAGCAACTTCAGGACAAGCGTCTGGCTGATCAGGAAAAGGCCGAAAGCGAACGGGCCAATGAACTGCTCGAGCAGGAGTCGAAAGAGGCTCAAACCGGCGCAGGTGGCAAGGATGACGATCTGACGGCGCGCTATGCCGCAGCAATCCAGGCGGCAGTGACGCAAAATTGGAACCGTCCGGAGTCGATTCCTGCCGGATTGCGTTGTACCTTGTTGATTGTGCAGATCCCCGGAGGCGACGTCATCTCGGCTAATGTCATCTCACCGTGCAACGCGGATCCTGCCGCGCGCACATCAATCGAGCAGGCCGCGATGCGCGCCGCACCTCTGCCATATCGCGGCTATGAAAAAGTATTCAGTCGCGAAATCCGATTCAACTTCAAATACGACGGCCAAGGATAATTCACTGATGACCAATCGAATCCTCACTCGCCTCGGACTTGCCCTGATGCTCCTGGTATTCGCCAGTGGTGCCATGGGGCAAGGACTGAGCATCGACATCACCGATGGCAGTCGCACGGCTGATCCTGTCGCCGTCGTGCCTTTCGCTTTCGAAGGCGCTGGCTTGCCGCCCGAGACCGATGTGGCGGAAATCGTTCGCGCCGATCTCGCCCGCTCCGGAAAATTCTTTACCTTGGCCAAGCGCGACATCGTCGAATTTCCGACCCGTGAGTCCGAAGTCAACTTCGCAACCTGGCGCTTGCTCAAGCAGAATTACCTTGTCGCAGGGCGCGTCGCCGATGCGGGCGATGGCGCGTTGCGAGTCGAGTTCGAGTTGTTTGACGTCGCCAAGCAGAGCCGGATGATCGGGCTCGCGATCAGTGGCCAGCGCACAGCCATGCGCGATGTGGCCCATCAAATCGCCGACCTTATCTATGAAAAGATTCTCGGTGTGCGCGGCGCGTTCTGGACCCGCATTGCGTACGTGACCTCGGTGGGATTGGGGCAGAACACCCAATACGCCTTGATGGTCGCCGACTCGGACGGCTTCAATCCGCAGGTGGTCGTGCGTTCGCGCGAACCCTTGATGTCGCCGGCCTGGGCGCCGGATGGGCGCAAGTTGGCCTATGTGTCGTTTGAGCGCGGCAACTCCTCGATCTACGTGCAGGATCTGTCGACCGGATCTCGCGAACTGGTGTCCGCGCAGAAGGGCATCAACGGGGGGCCGGCATTCTCGCCGGATGGCAGCAAGTTGGCGATGAACCTGTCGTATGCAGGCAGTCCTGACATCTACATCATGGATCTCGCCACTCGAAAATCGACGCGGATTACCAGTCATTTTGCCATTGATGTCGAAGCGGCCTGGATGCCGGACGGGCGCAGTCTGGTCTTTACCTCGGATCGCTCAGGTAAACCGCAGTTATACGAGGTTCCAGTTTCGGGAGGAGATGCCACCCGCTTGACCTTCCAAGGCCAGTACAATGCGCGCGCCACTATCTGCTGCGATGGCAAGAAAATCGCCATGGCGCAGGGCACTGGAAACGTGTATCGTATAACGGTTTTTGACCGTGCTACAGGTAGTTACAGCGAAATTTCGCCGGGCAATGTGGATGAGTCGCCCAGCTTCGCACCCAATGGCAGCATGCTTATTTACGCCGCAACCGAAGGGCCTCGCGGCGTCTTGTATGCGGTATCTGCCGATGGAAGGGTGCGACAGCGTTTGGTGCTTGCGGATGGCGATGTGCGTGAACCGGCTTGGGGGCCGTTCCGTCAGCGTTAATCGTCAACCGAAATAATGCGTAACTCGATAGCCGGTCTCAACGCGTGTAGTACTACAAATAACCCGATGAACCAGCCTCAACCATAACAACCGATGTAGGGGAAACACCAATGAACACCGCAGCTCGTATTCTTTTCGCAACCATGCTCGTCGCCGGCGTTGCTGCCTGCGCGAAGAAAGCTGTCAAGACCGACGTCCAGCCGCAGCCGCAGCAATCGACTGAAACCCAACCGAATAACGATTCCGGTCGTTACAAGGTCGGCGATCTCGATAGCGATTCCTGCCTGCGTCAGCGCGTCGTCTACTTTGATCTCGATCGCACCGAAATCAAGCCGGAATTCAGCGCGCAGATTGCCTGCCACGCCGAATACCTGCGCCAGTTCCCGAATGCCCGCGTGACCCTCGAAGGCCATGCGGATGAGCGCGGTACCCGCGAGTACAACCTTGGTCTCGGCGAGCGTCGCGGCAATGCCGTTCAGAGCGCAATCAGTGCAGCCGGTGCGTCGATGGGTCAGCTCAATGTCGTCAGCTACGGCGAAGAGCGTCCGGTCGATCGTGGCCATGATGATTCGGCTTGGTCGAAGAATCGTCGCGTTGAAATCGTTTATACCAGCGCGAACTGATGTCACTGCGTTACTCACGATTTGGCGTCACCCTCGCAGCAGCGGTCCTCGCGACCGCTGCTGTTTTCGCGGGGCCTGCAAGGGCCGATCGACTGAGTCTGTCCGAGCGCGTCGAGCGGCTTGAGCAGCAGAATTCCGGTGGTTCGCAGAACAGCGTTGATCTGGTCAACCAGATCCAGGCCTTGCAATCTCAGGTTCAGGCGCTGCAAGGGCAGGTAGAAGAACTGCGGCACCAGCTTGGCGAAGCGCAGCAACGTGCCAAGGATCAGTACATCGATCTGGATTCGCGTATCGGCCGCATGGAAGGCACGCGCACGGGCGGGGTCGCTGCGTCAGCTTCGTCGACCGCCAACCCTGATCCAGGTTTGCAGGACATACAGCTTGGCAATCCCTCGGCCGCTGGCACGACCGATGCACTAACCAATTCCGACGCGCAGCTTGCACCGACGGATAGCGTGGACGCATCGCCCAGCATTGATGCTGCGGCCGCTGCTTCAACGACTCCCGCAGATAGTGCGTCATCGATGGATCCGGAAGCCGAAAAGAGCGCCTACGACGAAGCGTTTTCCGCGCTCAAGGATGGACGCTATTCTGAATCCGCACGCCGCTTTCAGTCGTTCATCGACCAATATCCGAGTGCCGATTTGACCGGCAACGCGTACTACTGGCTCGGTGAATCGTATTACGTTACTCAAAATTACCGTGTCGCCCTCGATACCTTCAATTTGCTTCTGTCGCGCTTTCCGCAGAACCAGAAAGCCCCTGACGCCTTGCTCAAGACCGGCTATTGCCAGTACGAGCTCAAGCAATGGGATGCGGCGGAAGTCACACTGAATAGTGTGGTCACGACCTACCCGAACACCACGGTTGCGCGTCTCGCGCAAGGTCGACTGCGTGCCCTCCAGCTCGAGAATCGTCGCTGAGTCCCTGCGGGTTCGGTCCGTTGTCATGGGTTCTTCCGAGCAAGTTTCAGACATTGTGAGTGCGCCGGTTTCCAGCCGACGCCTTCGCCTGACTGAAATTTTCCACTCGTTGCAAGGTGAATCCGACAGCATCGGCTGGCCGACCGTATTCATTCGACTGACCGGCTGTCCCTTGCGTTGCGTCTGGTGCGATACCGAATATTCGTTTTACGGTGGCGAGTGGCATGAGATCGAAGAGATCCTGGCCACCGTCGCTGGTTTCGGCGCGCGTCATGTCTGCGTAACCGGCGGCGAGCCACTCGCACAGAAGCGCTGCCTCGCCTTGCTAGAAGCCTTGTGCGAAGCGGGCTATGAAGTCTCGCTGGAAACCTCGGGCGCGCTCGATATATCCGCCGTCGATGCACGTGTACGACGGGTCATGGATCTGAAGGCGCCGGGTTCGGGTGAAGTCGCGCGAAATCTCTGGAGCAATCTCGATCATTTGCAGGCGCACGATCAGATCAAGTTTGTGCTCGCCAGTCGCGACGATTACAACTGGGCAGTTGAGCGAATTGCTGAACATGCCTTGACCTCGCGCTGCCCGGTGCTATTTTCTCCGGTGCACAGCCAGCTTTCTCCGCGTGATTTGGCCGACTGGATAATTGAAGACAAGTTGCCCGTGCGATTCCAGATGCAACTGCACAAGTTGCTATGGGGCAATGAGCCCGGACGCTGAGAGCGATTTGTTTTAGTTCGATGAACGCATTCCACAGGAGTCGCAGGAGACTCCGTTTCACAGGTTGCTGCAATGACAGAAAGTAAAAAATCCGCCGTTGTTCTCGTATCGGGCGGCATGGACTCGGCAGTGACACTCGCCGTTGCGCGAGAGCGCGGCTTTGCGTGCCATGCCTTGAGCGTCGCCTATGGTCAGCGTCACTCGTCAGAACTGGTAGCCGCAGCGCGACTCGCCAACACGTTGGGCGCCATCGCGCACAAGACCGTCAGCGTCGACTTGCGCTCGATTGGTGGCTCGGCGCTGACGGCCGACATCGACGTGCCAGAGCAGGGTGGCGCGGGTATTCCCATCACCTATGTGCCGGCTCGCAACACGATCATGTTGTCGATTGCGTTGGGCTGGGCCGAGGTGCTCGGCGCCGATGACATCTTCTGCGGTGTCAATGCGGTCGACTATTCAGGCTACCCGGATTGCCGACCCGCCTTTATCGAATCCTTCGAGCGTCTGGCCAATCTCGCGACGCGCTCTGGCGTGGAAGGCGCGGGTCTGCACATACACGCTCCCCTGATCGCCATGAGCAAGGCTGCCATTGCGCGTGAAGGTATTCGGCTCGGTATCGACTTCGCCGAAACCGTGTCGTGCTACACGGCGGACGATCAAGGTCGAGCCTGTGGTCACTGCGATGCTTGTCGACTTCGCGCCGAAGGATTCGCCGCTGCCGGAATTTCCGACCCAACCCGCTATCGTTGATTCGGTTTTGCCGTTAAACTTGGCGGTTCGCGCCGGCCGTAAGCGGCTGCGTGAGGGGTGTTTGGTTTGAGGCTTCGATGTCTTGCATCGTAGCCCGGGCCGCCTCCCGGTACCCTCGTCCGGCTGGAGAGGGAAGAGTGATCGTCGCACTTCGCGCGACAGCGGTATTTGATTGAAGCGGGGCCGTTAGCTCAGCGGTAGAGCAGTGGACTTTTAATCCATTGGTCGAGAGTTCAAATCTCTCACGGCCCACCAATCCCTCAAGTCCGACCTATGCCAGTGGCACGCCTCGCTCGACCTGCGCGGTGAACTCAGCATCCATGCTCTGTTGGTTGATGCGCTGCACGAACGCGCCGTCGCGTTCTATCGGCAATACGGCTTCCGCGAGTCGGTGGCAGGTGCTCTGACGATGTATCTCCCGCTGGGAGAGGGCTGATAGTCGGGCGATGCGCTTCAGAACATCCCGGTTTCAAGCTTGGCGGCATCGGACATCATCGTGTGGTTCCATGGTGGATCGAACACCAATTCGACGTCAGCTTCGCTGATGGTCGGAATCATTTCGACCTTGCTGCGCACGTCCTCGACCAAGATTTCGCCCATGCCGCAACCCGGTGCGGTCAGGGTCATGCGGATGTTGACCTTGCGCTGTCCGTCTTCGGTTTTTTCGAGATCGCAGTCGTAGACGAGGCCGAGCTCGACGATATCGATCGGGATTTCAGGGTCGAAACACGTGCGCAACTGCGTCCAGATCAGCTTTTCGACGTCTTCATCAGCCGCATCGGCGGCGAGTTCGATGGGCGTTGGCGCTTCCTTTCCGATGGCATCGGCGTCGCTGCCGGCGATGCGGAACAGATTGCCGTCGACAAAGACCGTGAAGCTGCCACCCAATGCCTGGGTGATATAGCCGGCCTGGCCTGCGGGCAGGGTGACGTTGTCACCTTGCGGCACCATGACGGCCGGACAATCGCGTGCGAAGCGCACCGGTTCCGAGGTTGAACTGTAGCCACCCATCATTTCATTGTTCCTGTTGAAGCCTTTGCCGTCAGCCGCTCATTATGCGGCCTGCCATCGTTGCTCGCAGATATGTCAGGGCAAAACGCCGCGGCTTCAAGCGACGAGTCCGGTTTCCCGCAGGCATCGCCCAAGTAATCGAAGGGCCGCTTCAATGTCTGCCGGCGGCAGACTGGCATAGCCGAGCAACAACCCCGGACGTGCCGAGCTTTGAAACGAGTAGGGAGCGACCGTATAGAGACCCAGTCCGCGCTCGCGTGCGTGAGCGGCGAGCCGTTCGCAATCGGCGATGCTGCCTGATTTCAGCCACGCGGTCAGATGCATGCCCGCATTCGAGTCGACGACTTCGAAAGCATCGCCGGTGTGTTTGCGCAATCCGGTCATCATTGCCGCGCGCCGTGCTCGCAGGCTTTGCGAAGCGCGACGCAGATGACGTTCGAAACCACCGCTGGCCATGAAATGAGCCAATGCGGCTTGCTCCAGCGTGTTGCTGCCGCGATCTTCCAGCCACTTGGCGGCGCGGAATGCTTCGCCCAGCGATTCCGGCAAAACCATGTAGCCAAGCCGCAAGGCCGGGAACAGCGTCTTGGAATAGCTGCCGATATAAATCACGCGACCATCGCGGTCCAGCGACTTGAGTGCTGCCAGCGGACGTCCGCCGAAGCGAAATTCACCATCGTAGTCATCCTCGATCAGCCAGGCTTGGCGCGCCGCTGCCCATTCAAGCAATTCGACGCGTCGAGCGAGCGGCAACAAGGCGCCAGTCGGAAACTGATGCGATGGGGTAATCACAGCCAATCGCGCCCGATTGGGCAACGCGGAAGGCACAAGTCCTTCCTCGTCGACGCGCACGCCGCGCACGCGCGCAGCATAAGCCGAGAAGATCTGGCGTGCGCCGCGGTAGTGCGGATCCTCAAGCACGACGGTGTCGCCCTCATCCAGCAGTACGCGAGAGGCGAGGGCGAATGCCTGTTGCGTTCCCGAGATGACGAGGATGTTCTCCGGCGTTGCAGTGACGCCTCGGCGGCGCGCGAGGTAATCGCAGATCTGCTCGCGCAGCGCGAGCAATCCTTGTGCGTCGGGATAGTCCAGTTCAGCGCGTTCGCTGGCGCGATTGATCTCACGCCGCCACGCGCTGGTCAGGGCCGGGTTGGTCAACGGCAATCCGTATTGCAGGTTGTAGCGCAGGTCGCGGTGCTGGCGCCCTGGAATCAAGGCTCCATCACTGACCGACAAGGCTCGCCGTGCAAATGTGGACAGCGGTGCGGCAGGCGTATCGCCGATGTGTGGCCGCACGGGAATTGAGCGATTGCCGACGTCGGCGACATAGCTGCCGGATCCTACTCGACCGAGCAGGAATCCCTCGGCCTGCAACTGATCGTAGGCGGCAATCACCGTATTTCGCGAAATGCCGAGTTCATTGGCGAGGCTTCGACTCGCCGGCACGCGTGCGCCCGCAGCGAGACGCGATTCGAGGATGGATGCCTTGAGCGCGCGGATCAGTTGGGCATAACGCGGCCCTTGGCCATCGAGTTCGATATACATGATTGGTTCTATGCGAATGCGCAGAGCTGGATCTCGAAGGGACCAATCTCCACTGTCATGCTGTTGCCGTCAAGTCGCTCAAAAGGGAATTCCAGCATGCCCAGGTCGCCACGCAACAAGGTCAAGCGAGTCGCCCAGCGCGGCCACTACGATCATGAAACCATTCACGCCATTCTCGATGCGAGCTGGATCGCGCATGTCTCATTCGCCGATCCCAATGGCCAGCCGTTCGTCATTCCGATGCTCTATGCGCGCGAAAACGACTGCCTCTACTTGCACGGTTCGATTGCCAGCCGGCTTCTGACGTCCATCGGCAGCGGTATCGAGACTTGCCTGTGCGTCACCTTGATCGATGGCCTCGTTCTCGCGCGATCGCATTTCCACCATTCGATGAATTACCGCTCGGTGGTCGCCTTCGGCAAGGCGGTGGCCGTCGTCGACCCGATCGAGAAATCGGCGATCTTTGCGCGCTTTGTCGATAGCCTGATTCCGGGTCGCGCCGCCGAATCGCGTGCAGCCGACAAGAACGAACTCAATGCGACCGCCCTGCTGCGCTTCACCATCGAGGACGCCAGCGCAAAGGTCCGTACTGGCGGCCCGAAAGACGATCCGGCTGACAAGGATCTGCCGGTATGGTGCGGTGTGGTACCGATCCGGCAACAGTACGAGCAACCCGTTGTGGCTGACGATGCAACACCAGGTATTGCGGTGCCGCCCTCGGTATTGCGTCTGTTCGCATAAAGGCAGCCGCAAAGACTTCCGGCGGTTACCAACAGCCGATGTCGCCGGTAGACTTGCGGCTTCCCGTATTGAAACTCTGAACGCGATGACCGATTCCTCTATTCGTCCGCTGGATCCGCGCCGCAATGTCTGCTGATCTGCGCAGCAAATCGTTCACCACTTACGCGATCGGAGTGGCTACCGCTCTGATGGTTGGTCTTGCGGCGGGCGCTGTGTGGTGCGTGCTCCAGCTTTACTTGCGCTTCGACCTCATCGGAATCGCCCTGCTCGTTGCCGCAATTATCGCCTGGGTGTTGCGACGCCAGGGCTTTGCCCGAACCATCAGCGGAGCCGTGATCGCTGCAATCAGTACCGCAGTTGCCTGCGCTTACGCGAGCTACCTGCTCGCTGCTGCCTCGGTCGCCTCGTTTCTCGGTGAATCGATGCGCTCGGCCTTGCTCAAGATCGGTCCGGATATGGCCAACGCCGTAGCTTGGGCACGAATGGATGGGTTCCATATTGGAACGCTGTTACTCGCGATCGCGCTTTCGGCTTGGTTGGTTTGGCGCAAGGCCTGAGGCTGCGGCGGAACGTGCTGGGAACACTTGATTGACCGGGTTCCTCGATCGAGCCCTTGGTAGGGCTGCGCGCATGGCTTTGCGGCGCGGGAATACAACTGCCGCTCACAAGTGACAGCGAGTATGCTTGCTTCGACCCAGAGCGTGGAGCGCGACTTTGTTTCATTATTTTTCCATTTTGCCTCCCGCTACTGGATTCCACTTTATTGACTCGCGACTGATTCCTTACGCAGGAGCACCGCGCATGCGCCATGCCATCGTGATGATGCTTTGCCTTTGCACCTTGCTCGTCGCTTGCAGCTCGCCATCGCAAGAAGAGATTCAGCCGCAGACCGGTGTCATCAGCGATGGCGAATATCATTACGCTCCGATTGGCTGGCGAATTTCGCTACCGTGGCGCTGGCACGTTTCCTCGCCCGAAAATCTGCAGGCTTCGCTCAGCAAAGGCCGCAGCCTGCTCGAGAAGGCCGTAGGTGGCGAGGTCGTCGATACGGAAACCCAGCTGCTTTACGCGCGACTCAACGCGAAAAACCAGTTCACCTCCGGCGTTTCGCCTTATGACAAAACGTCAGGCACCGAATCCGAGCAAGTCGCTGCGACGTTTGACGTCATTCTCGCGGCGTATGCAGCGGGCCACTACGAAGTGCGCAGTTCGCGTGGAACTGAGAGAGTTGGTGGGGTCCATTTCGATCTCATGCACGTGTCGATGCTAGATCCAACGGGCAGCCGTGAAATCTTGCAGCAACAAGTTTACGTGGGCCGCATCGGATCCAATTGGCTAATCGTCAGCATAACGACGGCCGATTGGATTCCACGGCAACTGATGTTGAATGCGTGGCGCAATTCGCATTTTTCGACGCCTGGCGAAACTGACTAGAATGAAGCCATCGCGACGCTGCATGCGGATCCGACAGCCAATCCGCCCCAAGTCGCCTCGGCGTTTGGAGCACCCATGACGGTCCTGCGCTGTACCGCCAAACTGCTCAAGCGCCTGAAGCAACCGACCAAGCCGCCCGAGCCTGCGGTCGAAGCCAATCCGCTGGGCGAGTGGTATGCCGATATCGACGTCTGGCGTCGGCAGCCGTTCGTGGTGATGCTCAATGCGGCCACTGGTGCGGTGCTGGTTTTGCCGGGTGATGCCTCGGGGTTGCGTCGCCTGTACGAACGCGCATTATTGCAGTTTGCTACGATCACCGAGCACTACGAGATACGCGGGCCGGGCGTCGACGCCGAGCTGCATGGATTCCATGCGGGCTTCGCGTTCGCCGCCACGCGTGATCGAAGCCTTGTTTCTTCACTCAATCGGCGAAAATTTGAAATATGGATGGGTCTGGAGCATTGCGATCAATCGCTTATGGAAGCGGCAGCACAGGACTGGAACGGATTGTTTCAGCACCCCTCATTGGGCCGCGATACGCGTTACAGCAGCGAATACCACAGGCCTCTTGATCTTGTGCGTAGAGAGCTTCTGCAACAGACGACCCGTGCTCAAACGCCCCGAAGGCATTTTTGGGAATGACGGTCGAGTTCGCGTCATTCGTTCGGAGTGCTCTGCCCTGAACAGGATGCAGTCGCCTTTCCGATAAATCGAGTCAACCCTCGCGCCAACGTGCTGCGCCGAGGAAAACCAATCGCAGCTGGCGGACGAAATTTTCGATCATTTCCTTCTCTGCCTGGATATGCCCATCCGGTAAATCGAGGATGTCGGATGCGGCGTTGAGCATGGTGGTGACGACCAGGCCGCAGATCATTTGAAGCGTCGCACTGGAGAGGTCCGGCAAAGTACCGAGTATGCGCAGGTCGTGTGCCATTTCGGAGGCGAAGTGGCTTTCTTCGGTGCGGATGGCGTCGCGAATCGCGCGGGATCCGCCGCCACGCGCGCCTGCAATAAAGCGAAATACTTCGCTGCGTTCGGTGACGAAGCGCCGATAGATCTGCACCGATCCGCGCAGCATGTCGGT
>JBDSPX010000034.1:0-3293 GCA_039930065.1 Dokdonella sp. | reverse complement strand
CAGATTCAACTCGACGCGCGTTGCGCCACGCAACTGGCTGTCAATGGCGTCATCGCGATCACTCGATTCGTTCAATGCCGCGGCATCGATCATCTTGTCGGCGAACACGATGCGAGTGATCTGTTTGCTCTTGTCAAAGGGATCGGGCATTCGGTATGCATAAGCACTTTTCAGCGCGATCGTCTTGCCGTCGTTGTAAAGCGTGCCAGAACCATCGGCGTGAGCCAGAGCGGAAACGAGGGCAAGGCCGAGAGGCAAATAACGCAGTGAATGATGCATGGTGAATTTCCTTGTGGTGATCACACGATGGAATCCGGCTCGCAGCGCGATCCGCGATCAGTGAATTGCCGTCAGCAAGTACGCGCCGCAGTTCGGTATTTGGTTCTCTATGTTGCCGGTCACGACGACGTAGTAGATGCCGGCCACCGCCGGCACCCTCACATACTCGGGTACACCGTTGCCGTATTCATCCGACCCATCGACGCATTGGTCGACGAAGTTGCCGATTCTGTGCTGGCAGACCCATAGCGACATATCCGCCCAGGTTTGCGGTGACAAAGTCACCGACCACCGCTTCAGAAGCAAGGGATTTGCTCCTCTATGCGGCAGCTGCCATTGATTGACGCGGTACACGACAGCTGGCGCGGTGATCGTGAACGCGCCGTTGTCCATCAACAGCGTCTGGACTGGCATGGCGCAGGAATTGAAGGTCGATACACCGCTTGCGAGAGGCAGCGGGGCATCCCAGGTCTGCGCGTGATTCGAGTTGCTGAGCATCAGGCCCGCAATCAGCAAGCCCGTCATTGTGAGGATTCGCATTTCACATCTCCGGATTGCGCGAATGACCGAGAAGCTGACTGTAGACAACCAGATTCTGCCTTCCACGTTCACCGTATCGGGTGCGAGGCGAGCGCGCCAATCAATGTTCTCGATGGCTCGATGCGCAGACGTTATCGCCATAGACTCGTCTGATCGCGCGATAACGTGGCGTTATACTGTTGTCCGACCGCAGGGGACGATCGCATGACCACCCGCTTGTCATCGGTGCAGATCGAGTCATTCATGACCTTGGCTCGCGAGCTTAATTTCTCGCGCGCAGCCGAATCGCTGCATGTCAGCCAGCCGGCGCTGACCAAGCGCATCCAGAATCTCGAGGAATCTCTCGGCCAAGCCCTCTTCATGCGTCTGCGCGGCGGTCTGGAACTGACCGAATCCGGGCGCATCCTGCAACGCCACGCAGTTTCGGTCGATCGCCAGGAACAGGAACTCCTCGACAGCCTGGTCAGCGGATCCGGCGGAATTTCCGGATTTTTCCGCCTTGTCTCGTTTTCATCGTGCTTGCGCTCGGTGCTGGTCCCGGCGATCAGCGGCCTGCTGCGCGCGAACACGAGGTTGTCCTGTCAGATCATCAAGGGCGAGGTCAACGAGCTGCAGGATCTGCTGATCGAAGGCAAGGTCGATTTCAGCGTGTCGCTGTCGGAGTGCGAGCGCATGGGTATCGAAAACGTGCGCATCGGCGTCGAGCGCAATGTATTGATCGAGTCGGCGCGCTATAGCGGTCGCGAGGATTGCTACATCGACCACGAGCCGCGCGACAATTTCACAGAACGCTTTTTCCTGATCCAGACCGGCGCAACCGTACCGAAGATGCTGCGCGCGTACTTCGATGATATCTACGGACTGCTCGACGCGGTGTCAGAAGGCGTCGGCCGCGCCGTGGTGCCACTGCACCTGATCCGGCCCGAGCATCAGGTGCGCCTGGTGCCTGGATTCAAGCCCTACGAAGTGCCGGTATTCCTCCATCACCACACGCAGCCCTATTACACCAAGCTGCATCGCGCGGTCATCGATACGCTGACCAGCGAATGCTCGCGTCACTACGAAGCCTATCGGTTGCAAGGCCATAGCGAAGTCGCGGTGGCCGACGACGCGCTGATCGCAGCGAACCGACGCGCGCTGTCGAAGCAGAACAGGAAAGGTGCCTGAAGCGTTTCCATGCCATGTCGCCGCCCTCGTACGGCGGGACATCGGAATAGCGTCAGCGACCCTGCGCCTTGTGTAACCCAAACAAAGTCCAGATCCCGGACTGGGCCCCTCGATTTTTTGATTTCGATCAATGCGCATTCAGCAGCGCAGGCGCCCAATGGATTTGGCCAGGGCCGCTTCAGGCCGCCATCTGGCCGGCCAACCGCTAATCTGGAGAAGAACCGTGGACTCCCCATCTCGCGCGCCAACCCGTGAACGCGGGTTGCTGCCTCAGCGCGCAGAATCGTCACTGTTGCACCTGTTCGCATTCGCGCTGTTCGTCATCGGCGTGCTCGATCCAGGCGTATCCCAAGCCGTGCCATTGTTTGCGCGACAGACGGGCCAGCCCTGCGCCGCTTGTCATGCCGGCGGACAATTTCCCGAGCTGACGCCGTTCGGGCGCGTCTTCAAGTTGACCGGCTACACAATCGGCACGCACACCGTGCCCGTTTCAGCCATGGCCGTCGTCAGCGCCTCACACGTCGCCAACACCAGCAAGAGCGATGATCCGGCTGCCGATTTCCAGAAGAACGGCGATCCGATCTTCGCCAGTGCGAGCCTGTTTCTCGGCGGCAAGATCACCAGCAAGATCGGTGGGTTTGCACAAATCACCTTTGACAACTACGCGGGGCAATCGGACAACGGTGATTTCCACGGGCATACCGGTGCCGACAACATCGATGTCCGCTATGCCGATCAGTTCACCACGGGTGGCAAGAGCGTGATCTGGGGTATCTCGGCCAACAACAACCCCTCAATCGCCGACCCATGGAACTCGGCTGCTGCATGGATGCAGTACGTGCCGGTACCGAGTCCGACCAGCAGCAGTTTCATCGATGGCAATGCGCCGTATCCTGGATTTGCCGCCGGCGGCAATCTCGCTGGGCTGAGCGCTTATGCCCTGTGGAACCAGATGCTGTATGTCGAGGTGGGCAACTACCGTTCGGCGACTGGCCTGGCCTCGATCATGAGCGCCGGCGTGGCCGATGCCGAGAAGACCCAACTGCGTGGCAACAATCCGTATTGGCGGCTTGCCCTGACCCGAACCTGGGGCGCCCACAATCTCATGGTCGGAACCTCGGGCATGGCTGCAAAGGTCTACGACGATCCGCTCGATACCAGCGACCCCTCCAGCATCAATCACTTCCGCGACTTCGGCATCGATTCGCAGTACCAGTATCTGAGCGCTGATCACGCCGTGACTGTCCAAGTGGCGTGGTTGCGCGACCACCATCGCTACCCGGATTTTCTCGTCGGGCAGCCGGTCG
>JBDSPX010000033.1:0-9299 GCA_039930065.1 Dokdonella sp. | reverse complement strand
GATAGTCTCTGGTATCCGGATGCCCCACCTGTTCGGAAACCGCGGTGGCAGATAGACGCATTTCCTGCGCAGCGGCGGGCAGGCGCTGAGTGTGTCTGGTCGTCCGGGAGGCAGAAGAAATACGCATCGGTGCAAAACCCGCCAGCGATGCATTCGGATCATCGGTTTCACCGACGCGGCGGGGTTGCGTCCAGTCGGCTGCGATCTCGGCGAATTCGGCCGGATTGAACTGCGGCTGCAAACGTTTGATGCGATCAGTCAATGCGGGGTGCGTGGCGAACAGGGCTGAATAGCCGACACCATCGCCAAACAGCATGTGGGCGACTTCTTCGCCATCGTGACTGGTCAGTTTCGAACCTTCAGCAAGTCCGCCAATTTTTTTCAATGCGCCGGCGATACCGTCAGTTTGACGTGTGAACTGCACCGCTGACGCATCCGCGAGATATTCACGCTGTCGCGAAATCGAGGCCTTGATGATGCGCGCGAAAAATACGCCGATATATCCGACAACGAGCAGGGCAATCCCAAGAAGCACGATGCCGCCACTGTCGCGACTGCGCGTGCGGCCCGATACTTCGGCGATCTTGCGTCCGACAACCGCGAGGACGAGGATACCGAAAGCCACGCCCATCAAACGGATGTTCAAGCGCATATCGCCGTTGAGCACATGACTGAACTCATGCGCGATGACCCCTTGCAATTCCTCCCGGGTGAGCTTGTCGAGACAACCGCGTGTCACCGTGACGGCAGCATCGGCGGGTGAGTAGCCCGAGGCAAAGGCGTTGATCGCGGTTTCCTCTTCAAGCACGAAAATTTCGGGTACCGGTACGCCGGAAGCGATCGCGATTTCCTCGATCACATTGCGCAATCGTCGATAGGCGAAATTCGTCGAGTCTACCGGCACCGGTGTTGCGCCCAGTTGCATTGCAACCGCGCTGCCGCCAGCGCGTAGCGTCGAGATTCGATACAAGGTGGCCAGTCCAATCACCGCGAGCACGCCGAGGCTAGTTGCGACAGCGGTTCCGATGCCGGGCGCGCCAGCGCCGCGGCGGTGTTCACTGCCAATGCCCAGCCCGATCAGAACGACAAAATCGATCGCAATCACGATGCAGGCTACAGCGATCGTGAACAACGCGATCATTCGCCGCGTCTGTTTGCGCGCGAGCTCCTGGTGGGCGAAGAAATTCAGCGCAATGTCCTCGACATCTTCATGTCGCGATAGCCTGCCAAGATCGACACGCTATCGCCAGCCGGTTTCAAGTAAACGAAACCTTCACAGCCTCGCGCTTCTCTGGAGCCTCGATTTCGAGCATCTGGGCCGGTGCGAAGGCGAACATGTTGGCGATGAGTGAACTCGGGAAAACCTCACGTGCGTTGTTGTAGCTCATCACTGAATCGTTGTAAGCCTGGCGCGCAAACGCGACCTTGTTTTCGGTGGAGGTCAGCTCTTCGCTGAGCTGCATCATGTTCTGGTTGGCCTTCAAGTCCGGATAGGCTTCCGACAGCGCGAACAAACGGCCCATCGTCTGGGTCAAAATATTCTCGGCGCCCGCCAGCTGCTGCATGGCTTGCGGATCACCGGGATTTGCCTTGGCTGCGGAAAGACCGGATACGGCAGAATTGCGAGCCTGAATCACCGCTTCGAGGGTTTCACGCTCGTGTTTCATGTAGCCTTTAGCGGTCTCGACCAGATTCGGAATCAGGTCGTAGCGCCGGGTCAATTGAACGTCGATCTGGGCAAAGGCATTCTTGTAGCCGTTGCGCGCCGTGACCAAGCCGTTGTAGATGCCGATCGCGTAGAAGACAAATAAAACGATGACACCGAGCACAATCAAAGTAGTCATTTCCTGCCCTCCGACATGTATGAATCAATCCATGAAATCGAGCATAGCATGGGCTTGAAAAGGTTCATGATTTCTATCGTCAAGCCCCGATCCATGATCGCCAGCTTGCTGATTGGCGTACTGTTTTTTGCCAGTTTCGACAGCCTTGCCGCTGCAGGCAAGACGCGTTCCAGTCATCGTCACCCGAGCAAGGATCGCGTTGCGGTTCGGCCAAAGGTGCATGCAAGCGCCATTGCCAGCGATGCCCAGCCATTGATGGCTGATCTCGATCAATGGATCGACCAGATCGAAAAGCGCAACCAGGTATCAGGTCTTGCGGTGGCCGTGGTTCAAGGCACTCAAGTCATTCATGAGCGAACCATCGGCTATGCCGATTCGGCCGGTAATGAAATGATTCGTACCGATACGGTTTTCCGGCTTGCTTCGCTGTCCAAGGCGTTTGCGACGAGCTTGAGTGGCCTGCTCGTCGAGGATGGCCTGCTGCACTGGGATACGAAGGTTGCGAACGTGCTACCGACGTTTTCCCTGGCGGATGAAACGAGCAGCAACTCGTTGACCGTTGCCGATATCCTCAGCCATCGTGTGGGCTTGCCGCACAATACCTATGATCGGCTGCTCGAAAATGACGAGCCCTATCCTTTGCTGGTCGAACGCTTGGGCGAAGTGCCCATGGCGTGCCCCGTGGGAGATTGTTATGCCTACCAGAATATTGCCTTCAGTCTGATTGGTGACATCACCTACGCGCTGACCGGCAGCTTCTACTACCACGAGGTCGAGAAACGGATTTTTCATCCACTCGGCATGCAGACGGCAACGTATGGTCGTGATGCGCTGGAGCATTCTGCGCATTGGGCGCGACCGCATCGTCGGCAAGGTAAGCAATGGGCTGCCTTCATGCCCAACGAAACCTACTACAGGATGCCGCCCGCGGCGGGCGTCAACGCCAGTCTGCTCGATATGGAGCAATGGTTGATCGCTCAAATGGGCGGACGCCCGGACGTCCTTTCAGCAGAACTGTTGAAAACTGTACATACGCCACTCGTCGAAACGCCGCATGATCTGCGTTCAACACCGTGGCGGCGAAGCCGATTACTCGACGCACAATATGCATTGGGCTGGCGGGTCTATGAATATGCCGGTGAGCCGCTCATTTTCCACGCCGGCGCCGTTCAGGGCTATCGAGCGATGATCGGATTCCTGCCGAAGCGAAAGCTCGGGATGGTCATGCTGTGGAATTGCGAATCAGCGGCGCCGGCGGGACTCATGCCAATGCTGTTTGATCGCTATCTCGGCTTGCCTGCGGTGGATTGGGCCGGTGTCGGCTCTATGCGCATGCAGACTGTAAACGGTGGCGAGAGCGAATGAGCCCTTGGACAGGTCGCGTTGTTGTGCGGTCAACGGGTCGAAAGCATGGTGATGATTTGCAGTCGGGAAAATGTTTCCACTGAAGCGCCGACACGTGAATCAGAATCATGCGCTGCAACGCATGCGACAATCCGACGCCCGCCTCTTGGCAAATCACAGGTGCCGACGAATGTGGAAAGTCATAGCCAACGAGTTCAAAGGGGCGTTCGCAGTATCGATGCAGGTGATTCCGCCTGGAAAGGCTGCCGAACGAAAATGCTCGACCGAAACCAACGTATCCTCTCGTGCAGATCTGAAAAGATCGCGAATGCTGTGAGGAGACCCTGAGTGCTGATAGCCGAACAATTGATGTTGCTGTGTGTCGATCCGCAGCGCGGAGATTTCAATGGGCTGCGCTCGCATGCGGACGTCAACATGCTGTCCGCTGCGGCCTTGATTCTTGATCTGCGCGAGCAACGAAGACTTCGCTATCAGGGGCGGCACATCGTGATTGAAGACCTGTTACCGACGACCCATCCGCAATTGGCCGGCGCGGCTCAGATATTGGCTGGGCCCGTCAACGGCTTGCCCGCGATCGCGGCGATTGAGCTGCTGGTTGCGCGCCTCAATCCGATCAGTCGTCATTTGATGGAAAGCTTGTTCCGCAGAGATGTGCTGCATCGCGTGCGCGAGTCCTGGTGGCCATGGAGCAAACTGTTTTTCCCACTACGCTCGATCCAGGCTCGCAACGACGCGTCATTGCAGTTGCAGCATGCGGCCGCTGCGCAGTCAACGAGCTTGCGTGGAATGGGCCTGATGATGCTGATCGAACTCGCCGGTCAGCTTGAGCTCAATCTTAGTGGCGATGCCCACGAAGCGGCCGAAGCCAAACTTCAGCATCTCGCTGATCAACGATCAGCCCTCGATGCCGACCAGCAATTGCTCTTCGATCTGCGCGAAGCCTTGATCAATTGAGCGAGGCGGCTTCTGCTCGTTGCACAGAAAGCAAAGATGCAGGGTCGTACTATTGATTCGGCCCTTAAATAGTACGACTTTGCACATTAAAGATTGATCCAACCTGAGCCGTTCGTCCCCGGATAAACTCCAGGGCAGGCTCGGCTCACCTGGAACGGAAGGGCGTGGAACGGCCCTCCCGTTTCTCATGCCCACCGAAGGTGCAATATCGAGACCACTTAAGGGTCTGATAAATAGGTCGACGCCCTGGATCTGACAGACCGTTTCGATGCGATCAGCGTCCGAGTTTGAATTCGATGCGACGACGCACCGTCGAGCTGACCGGGGTGCCGTTTTCGACGCGCGGATTGAATTTGCTGCGCTCGATTGATCGAATGGCTTCGCGGTCGAATACGCGCGCAGGATCGGAGGCTGTCACTTTTGCGCCAGTGATCTTGCCGTCCGCGGTAACCGTGAACTCGACTTCCACCCAGCCCTCTTCGCGGTTCCTTGCGGCTTGACTCGGATAGCTTGGCGCAACGGGAGTGACCACTTCGACATCATGGTCTGCGACCTTGGGTGCCTCGGCGACTGGAGCCGGTGCTGGCTTGGGCGTTGCTGCCGCGGGTGGAGTGGCCGCTGCTGCGGGCGCAGGGGTTGCTGCCGTAGCGTCGGTTCCGGTACTGGCGTCGGAAGGCGGCGCCTGGGCCGCCGTCTCGGTCGCTGGCTTCGGTGCAGGAGCCGCCGCGGCTGCGGCTGCTTGCGCTTCTTGTTGATCGATCAGTTTCTTTTTCGCGTCTAGCTTGCTGCGCAGGATCGTCAGTGTGTAGTTGCTGGGATCGGCCTTTGCCAGCGAAGCGATGATGCGCTCGCCTTCAACAAGATTGCCTTGGTTGATTTCCTGTTCTGCGGTTCCACTCGCAAACGGGAACAGTTCGCGTAGCGCATCGGCGGCGCCGGCGTTGGATTCATCTTTAGCGAGGATGGCAAGGTAGAACTCCAGGGCGTTGTTGCCGGCTGGGGCAACCATGCGTTGTTCGGCCATCGCCTTGCGTGCTTCACGATAGAGCTGATCGATGCTGAGCCCCTCAACGGCCGCGGTAGCGGCTGCGGCTGTCGGATCTGCGACGGTATTGGCGCTGCCTTCTACGGGTGTCGTTGGAATTGCCGAAATCGTCGGTGCCGTTTCGCGCTGGGTCAGGTACCACCAAGCGCCACCTGCGGCGGCGAGTACCAAAAGGGCGACGATGACCTTGATTGCGGCGGAACCGCGCAAAGACCGCAATGGGGTAGGGGACGATTTCATGGGGCCGGACGCTCCGAGTTTTGCAAGACAGGGTCATCACGCATGCAAGTGGCGTGCCCAACAGTGGACGAAACGGAACTCCTGAGCAGATCGGCAGCGCGGTGTGCGTTTGCCAGTCGGCTGTGACTTCGACTGGCTCAAGGCTCGCGCCATCCAGTACCCATCTTCAAGTTCCTGCGCAACTCGATCGTTTCGTTTGAAACGAAGGAATTTCGTGCCCCTGTTCTCAGCGTCGCTTGACCTGCGTACGCAGGAAAGATAGCGCATTCCAGCGCAAGGTGTCACACCGGGCACAAAGTCGAATCAGTCTGTGCGGGTCGGTCTTCTTTCAGGACAAGCAAAGGACGACCAGAATGCTCAGCCATGCGGGCTTCAGGCAGCGCATGCAAGCATGCGTCACAGGTTTCATGACGGCATGCGAGATCGCAGACGCCGTTGGCTTCCTCCCACAACCAAGGACCCGACCATGAGCTCAGCAGCGAAAACCAGCGAAAAATTGATCGACAGTGGCGCCAGTGTGGCTAGCAACGTGGCCGATCAGATCAGTGACGGAATTGATCAGGTGGCGCGCACCGCCAGCCGATTCAGTGAACGTCTGCGCCATAACGGCAGCGCACTCCAGGATGAATTGAGCGCCGCGGGCGAGCGATTCGGGGATGGCGCAAAACGTTTCGGCAGTGTCGCAACGGATCAGATCCGCGCTCATCCCATTGCAGCAATCGGCATCGCCGTTGCCGCGGGCGTGTTGCTTTCACGTTTGACGCGTCGCCGCTGAGAACGCTTCCATGTCCGAGCCCGTCAGGGAGCCGATTGAAAGCACGCCTTCATCGCCCGAGGAATCCTTGCTGGATTCCTTGAGCGATGCCCTGCGAAGTTCGATTGATGTCGCCAAGGCATCATTCGCGTTGCTCCGCAGTGAGCTTCGACTCGCGCGCAACAGTGCGCTGGCCATTGTCTGGCTGGGGTTTGCTTTCATCATTCTCGGCGCGGGCGCTTGGCTCGCAACGATTGCTGCAATTGCTGCCGGGATTTATCAACTCAGCGGCAATTTCTTTGTTGGCGTGGCCGTCGTTGCAATGATCAATCTTGCCGGAATTGGCTGGGTCTTGATGATGATGCGGCGATGCTGGCGTGACTTGAGCTTGCCGCAAACGCGTGCATTGATTGCAGCAGCCAAACCTGATCCCGCTCGAAGTGGTGCGTCGATGTCGGTTCAAAAGGAAAGCGCATGAGTCTCAAACAGGATCGACAGCAGGTTCAATGGTCAGCCCGGAATTTGCTCGCGAAACGACGTCAATTGCATCGACAGACACAGTGGCTCTCGGATGGCTTCGAGCGGTTTCGACCTGCCTTGCTTGTCGGTGGAGGTTTGATTACCGGGCTCTTGCTAGGGCGCGGCAAACTCACGGACGCTACGCGAACGGTCGCGTCACTAGCCGGGCTCGGAATGACCTTGATGCGCTCATCGATCGGAACGGTCATCCTCTCGCGAACATTTCGCGCCTCCGCAGAAACCGATTCGCAAGCGAACAATCAGAAAAATTCTCAAAGCGGATCAAAGCTGTCGGCAAAGATCTGATCATTTTCTGGCAATACGAGCAGGCTTGCCGACCGCGCAGGAAGATTACCAATGTCGATGGTTGATCCGTCGATATTTCCCGAAGCAACCTGAGCCAGATCGTTGGTCGCGCTGAATTGGTAGAGCTTCCACGCGCCGATCAAATGGGTACCAAGGTTGATCGCTGCGGTCGTTGTCAGTGTCGCCTTGTTGAAGAGCAAGATGGAATTCCGGGTGCCGTGATCGCTGACCGCATAAGCGCCAAGCACATCGCTGTTGGCGCTCATGGCACGCACGCTATCGCCTTTGACCCGACTCCCTGCACCGTCGAAATTGAGATAGAGACGAAATGCGCGCTCGACCAATGAGTTGGCGCTCGGGGCAATCCAGCGCGCTGCCATGTCGACCCCTTCGCGCGCGAAAATCGCAAGCGCTTCCGCCTGGGCCAACGCGCTGCTCGCGCCATTGTCGGCTCCCCAATTGTACTCACTGATCGACAGCTCGATTTCCGGACATTCGCTATCGATCCATGCGCGCACGCGTGGGATCAGATTGGGTCGACTGTAATGCCAAGGCTCGCTGTTGCCGAGGTCGGACAACCAGGATTCCGAAATCCAATTGGCATCATAAAGCTCTTTCAGAGAGCGCAGCCGGCGCGCGGAAACGTCGGTGGATTCCGAGCCATTCGGCGGATCGGAAAAATCGACGACACCTTGTCCTTGCGGGTAGTAGTGCAAGTCGAGCGCATCAACAAGGCGTATGCCGTGCTGTGCCTGATAGGTGCAAACCTGTTGCAGGTACCATTTCACGAACGGCGTGCCACCATGCGCCGCGCGATCGCTGCCATCGAGGCAATTGTCGGCCGCTGATCCGAACAAATCGCAGTACCCCCAGGTCACCGGTCCGAGAATCTTTGCGCTTGGATCCTGCGCCTTGATCGCGGTCGCGTATTCGATGGTTCGTTGCCAGATTTCGTCGTAGGTCAGCGCTTGCGGATGCACGTCCCGGTGCGTTGAATTCCACAACATGGGTTCGTTGTCGAGTGCGTAGTAGCGAACGCCGCCATTGCCCGAGGTGCCGAAGCGTTGCTGCAGATGCGCAACCCACGCAGCGGCGTTCTGGCCATCCACGGCAATCGAAGTATCGGTTGGGCTGTTGCCGATGATGTAACCGTCGCTGCTGCAGTGGCCCGTATGGTTTTGGGCAGGACTGCAGCGGCCATTGCCGGCGTCGGCTGTGCACCATGCGGGAGGGTTGGCACCGAAATAGCTGCACTCGGTCTGCAATTGCGGGCCGTACGCCGCGACCGAATAGCCCCATAGCTTTTGCTGATTGGATTTGGGTATCCAGCCGATCGTGCTGATGGTGACCAATGGTTGCGAGCCCGCACCCAGTGTCGTTGCGACGAGAGCTTCCACCGACGATGCGGATGGCGAGCCGCTTCCATCCGGAATGTTCATGAAGAACCAATCGGCCGCCGTGTTGTGGACGTCGGCTTGCCAGTTGTAGCGGGTCGTCGCATTGCCGCCCCAGCGCACCACCGGATAAGCAACGCGGGCAAGATCGGGTGAGCCGCTCACGCCGAAAATCGCGGGATTGATGGGATGGCGATCCGCGTGAAAATCGACGCTGACGGAAACCGTCGCTGCAGCAGCAACAAGCGGTAACGCGTTGATCGCGGCTAGCAGCAAGACTCTGGGAGCAATGCGCATGATCGAGCTCGGGTAGTTGATCCGATTGCACGCTAGCAAGTCGCTGCGGCCAGGGTGACGGATACGGTCACAGTTTGGCGAAGGAGGGTGCGAAGCACGCGGCGGCACATGGCCTGATGCTGAGGTAACTGTGGCGCGAGGGTCGATGGTGCTGGCTTCAGAAATCTCTCCCTGCGCTGGGCATACCGCAGGGAGAGGAGTCTGGTTTCATTGAAGCTTCTTTACCTGCACTTGCTGTGCAGTGACTCTGTACTGCCTTGCACCAACGATGCGATGCTCGGCGTCCAGTCAAAGATCGGTTGCCAGCCGACAACCGATCTGGCGGACTCGATTACTTCTTGGCAGCTTTCTTCGCTGCTTTCTTTGCTGGCGCCTTTTTGGCGGCAGCTTTCTTGGCCGGAGCCTTCTTTACTGCCGTGGCGGCTTTCGCCTTGGCGGCTTTCTTCATCGCTGGCTTTTTGGCCGGCGCTTTCTTGGCAGCGGCTTTCTTGGCCGGCGCCTTCTTCACAGCCTTGGCAACTTTGGCCTTGGCGGCTTTCTTTGCTGGAGCCTTCTTGGCAGCTGCTTTCTTTACCGCTTTC
>JBDSPX010000032.1:0-3190 GCA_039930065.1 Dokdonella sp. | reverse complement strand
GGGAGGGTCGCCGATGCCAATGAATGGTTGCTCTCCGTCGTTTCAGGGCGATTCATTCATTGAGTGTGCCTAGCAGACTGGGCTTTAGGTCCTGTTTCATTGATTTTTCTGCCTGTTTGGCGATTTTGAACACGCTTTTGACGCGAGGAGGGTCGGTTGCCCCGTAGAATGGGCGACTTTGTTTCCTTCAGAGCCCTTGGAATCCATGCCGAATCCGTCATCGCTCGATCACGAACAACTCCTCGCCTGCGCACGCGGCGACATGTTCGGCCCGGGCAACGCGCGCCTGCCCGCACCGCCGATGTTGATGTTCGATCGCATCACCCGCGTCGATGATCACGGTGGCATCCACGGCAAGGGCACCTTGCACGCCGAACTCGATATCCGTCCGGATCTCTGGTTTTTCGCGTGCCACTTCGAAGGCGATCCGGTTATGCCGGGCTGCCTCGGCGTCGATGCGATGTGGCAACTGGCCGGTTTCTATCTGCCTTGGCTTGGCGAGCCGGGGCGTGGTCGTGCGCTCGGCGTCGGCAAGGTTCGCTTCAGCGGTCAGGTGCTGCCAACGGCGAAACTCGTTCGCTACGAGGTCGATATTCGCCGGGTCATGCGCGGCAAGCTTGCCCTGGTGATTGCCGATGGCCGCACCTATGTCGATGATCGCGAGATCTATGTAGCCGAAGATCTGCGCGTCGGCCTTTTCAAGTCAACGGATGGTTTCTGATATGCGTCGTGTCGTCGTTACCGGCATGGGCCTGGTTTCCTGCCTCGGCAATACCCTCGAAGCGGTCTCGGCTTCGCTGCGCGATTCACGCAGCGGCATCCGCGACATCCCCGAATACGCCGAACTCAACATGCGCAGCCGTGTCGCCGGTTTGCCGATGATTGATCTGGTCGCCGAGATTGATCGCAAGCTCAAGCGCTTCATGGGCGATGCCGCCGCTTATGCCTATGTCGCCATGCGCTCAGCGATTGCCGATGCCGGACTTGAGGAGAGCCAGATATGCAATCCGCGTACTGGCGTCATTGCCGGATCCGGTGGCGGTTCGCCCGAATGGCAAATTGCCGCCGCCGACCTGCTGCGCAATAAAGGCGTGCGCAAGATCGGGCCATACATGGTCCCGCGCACGATGTGCTCGACCGTCTCGGCCACGCTCGCGACCGCTTTCGGCATCCTCGGTTTGAGCTATTCGATCTCGGCCGCCTGTGCGACGTCAGCGCATTGCATTGGAGCGGGTGCCGACCTGATCCGCCACGGTGCGCAAGATGTTGTGTTTGCCGGCGGTGGTGAAGAGCTGCATTGGGGCATGACCTCGATGTTCGATGCCATGGGCGCCCTGTCGACCACGCACAACGAACATCCGGAAAAAGCATCACGGCCATACGACGCAGATCGCGATGGCTTCGTCATCGCCGGCGGCGGCGGTATGCTCGTGCTCGAGGATTACGAGCACGCCAAGGCGCGCGGCGCACGCATCCATGCCGAACTGGTTGGCTACGGCGTCACCTCGGACGGCGCCGACATGGTTGCGCCCACCGGAGAAGGCGCGGTGCGCTGCATGCGCATGGCCCTCGGTGATCTCGCAGGCAAAGTCGATTACATCAACACGCACGGCACCGCGACGCCGCTCGGCGATATCGTCGAACTCAATGCGCTGCGCGAAGTATTTGGCGAGGACATGCCACCGCTGTCCTCGACCAAGGCGCTGAGCGGCCATTCGCTTGGCGCCGCCAGCGTCCACGAAGCGATCTACAGCCTGCTCATGCTTGAAGACGGCTTCATGGCCGGATCGGCGAATATCGAGAAACTCGACCCGCGTGCGGAAGGTTTCCCGATCCTGCGCGAAACCCGCGAAGCCAAACTCGATGTGGTCCTGTCGAACAGCTTCGGCTTCGGCGGTACCAATGGCAGCCTGGTGTTTGCCCGCGTCTGATTCGAGAACCGCGTTTGCTCACGGAGGCGCACCTTTCGACTCGGTTCGCGCCGCCAAGGTGCAGGCGAATCGAGAACAGCACGCTCGACTCAGCCCAGCCGTTCGTCCTGAGCCGAGCCTGTCCTGAGCTTGCCGAAGGAAAGGATGGTTTCGAATACCGGCCGACTCAACTCACCAGGAACGGAAGATGGATTGAACCTTCCCGGCGCGGAACCAAAACCTGCGATCGCCGAGAAATCGATCCCGAACGACTGCGTTATACTCGCGCCCCCATCGGTGGGCACCGCCAAACTCCGCGGTATTCCATCGATAGCCTTGCCAATACGCGCCCGTAGCTCAGCTGGATAGAGTACCGCCCTCCGAAGGCGGTGGTCGGGGGTTCGAATCCCTCCGGGCGCGCCACTCCTCTCGTAACCGTTTCGTGACCGCGCTGGCGACGATCGCCCGAGCAGGCGGTACCGTTGTGAGTACTGGTTTGGCAATCGACAGGCGCAATTGCATTGGCCAAAAGATTTTCCGATAGACCGTCCCGCGCGGGTTGGGCCAAGCGCCCGCACCAATTGTAAAAATCATCAGCGCACGGAAATAGTCACCGCGTGTTCGCCGGCTGGCGTAATCACGCACAGGACTTCATCCATGGTCAGCGATCCGCCAAGTGCAGACATGCCAGAGTCGAATGGCGCTGACTTAAGCCCGTCATCCCCGCGAAGGCAGAAGTGCTTTTCAACAGCCGCATGGCTGGTCAATCCACCGCCTTCGGCACTTTGCGGATACCCAAAGGCGCTGGATCCCCGCCTTCGCGAGGATGACGGGCTTAAGTCAATGCCATTCGGGTCAGAGCCATTGATATTTCGTGACACATTTCAACCGTTGACCCATCCATTGCCAACTATCGCCAAAGAGAAACGGCGATTGAGTATTACCTCAGTGGCAGCATCACGGTCATGGCATGGATGGGCGACGCGATAAAACCGTGCTTGAGATAGAACGCCTTCGCCGATTCATCGATCGCGTGGCATAGCAGCGCACGGGCGCCTACCTGTTCGCAGGTCTGCAATGTCCGCATCACGGCATCCTTGAGCAAGCCCTGCCCGATCCCTTGCCCAACCCGATCCACATGGACGGCCAAACGTCCCAGTACGATGATCGGCACAGGATCAGGCATGTTGCGACGAATGCGACCAGGCGCATCTTCATGTGAGATCGCGCCCGCGGCCAGCGCGTAGTAGCCCACAACCTGTTGCTGCTCGTCACAGACC
>JBDSPX010000031.1:0-9789 GCA_039930065.1 Dokdonella sp. | reverse complement strand
GCCAGATCAGGTTGGTGCCTGGGGGCGTATGCGTTTGAGGCAGCGCCACCACCATCGCCTCGCGCTCATCGTGCAGCAGGGTCAACATGCGCCCCCGCACAGGATCGACGATGACGCTCAAGTGCGTACCGACATCGGTACGCATCACACCGCTCGAACCGACCACAACATGGCTGGTCTGCACGAGTTTGCCATCGAAGCGCTGGGTCACAATCATCGCTAGCGTAGTGAAATTCCGGAAACGTTCGAGAACCGCCGCGAAAACATCGCCGCTACCCATGAACAGGGGTAGCACACCTATTGCGATGACCAGTGCCACAACCGTCGCTGCCGCGCCGAGCCAGCCTCTTGTCCTCGACCTTGGCGCGAGCGTCCGACTGCGCAGTCGAGTGAGCAGGCGTACTTGAGCACGCTCCGTCGCGTCTGCAGGAACCTTGTCGAGATCGCGGGCTGCCTCGATCAATGAATCGGGAAGTTCGTTGTCGAATTTCTGGATCATCGGGTGGCCTCCGGGCTTGGGCCACCCAGCTGCGCTTCGAGGCGACGTCGCGCGCGATGCAGGGTGACATTGATGTTGTTCTCGCTGAGGTCGAGTGCCAGCGCGATTTCATCGATGTCGAGATGTTCGAGGTAGCGCAGACTGAAGCACTGCGCCTCACGCCTTGGCAGATTTGCCAAAGCCGCGCGCAGTCTTTGCCCGCGTTCGCTGGCGATGCCGGCCTGTTCGGCCGAAGCGGCTGTATCTATTTGTTGTCCAGCCCACAAGCGCATCAGGCGGCCCCAGCGCTTCTGGTGGCGCAGCTGATCGATCGCACCACGTACCGCCGACGCAACGAGGTAAGCCGGCCAGGAAGTGACCTTGCCTCTGTGTTCTTCGACGAGCTTGAGAAATACATCCTGTTGCACATCCTCGGCCATGGCCGTGTCACCGAGTACGCGATAGGCGGCGTTGAAGACCAGTCGCCCGTAGTCGTGCGCTAGCGTTGCGACTTCCTCAATCACGCATTCCTCCTGTCGATGGGTTTCAAGCATGCCATCCACGACGTCGATCGCTTGGCCTCCTCGGAAGAGACGCGCGAGCGCAGCACTTCTTACATCAGTCTCATTCGCGAGCGTCGATGTCTTTGGGAAGGACTGATCTACCTCAACCGCTCACCGTTCTGAACTGGGTTCCCTTCACTGTAAGTTTCGCCGTACTGGCGCGTCATCCATGGCAAACACCAGGAAAACTCATGATCACTCGCCAATGCCATTCCCTGTTCAGTCGCTGCACCGATTCCGCTTCCACGCTATCGCGGCATCGTCGTCGGAAATGGGTCACGGTGCTCATTGTTATTTTGATGGCGTTGCCGGCGGCGGCCCGCGTACCGACGCGTGCGGAGCTCGATGTCGAAGCGGCTCGCGCGATGGCCTCAACTCAGGCGCGCGGACTTGCCATCGCGGTGATCGAGGATGGCAAGGTCGCTCGGGTGCGCAGCTACGGCGAGCGCAATGTCGCCGGCCAGGCCTTGCAGACGGATTCCATCATGTATGGCGCGTCGCTGACCAAGATGGCCTTCGCGACCATGGTGATGCAACTCGTTGACGAAGGGCTGCTTGATCTCGATAAACCGATCGCCCGCTATTTGCGCAAGCCGCTTCCCGACTATGCGAACGAGGACAAGTACGCGCCGTGGTCTGATCTGGCAGACGACGATCGCTGGAAACAGATTACCGCGCGCCATCTGCTCACGCACAGCGCGGGCTTTGCCAACTTCGCCTTCCTCGAACCGGATGGCAAGTTGCGCTTCCATTTTGATCCCGGCACACGCTACGCGTATTCGGGTGTGGGCATCATCCTGTTGCAGTTCGTCATCGAGCGTGGTCTCGGTCTTGATGTCGGCCAAGAGATGCAACGGCGAATTTTTGATCGCTTTGGCATGTCGAACACGAGCATGGTCTGGCGCGAGGATTTTAAGTCGCATCTGGCCGATGGCTGGCACATTGATGGCAGCGCGGAACCGCATGATAAACGCAGCAAGGTGCGTGCCGCAGGTTCAATGGACACGACCATCGCCGATATGGCCCGCTTTGTCGCCGGCAGTATTCGCGGCGACGGCCTGAGCAAAACCTCGCGCGCAGAATGGGTCAAACCCCAGCTCGCGATCGCCAGCGCCAGTCAGTTCCCGACGCTGCAAGCCCAACTTCGCGGTGCGCGCCGTCGTGCCGATCTTCAGGCTGGCCTGGGGGTGGTGACCTTCGACGGCCCGCAGGGCCACGCTTTCATGAAAGGCGGCCACAACGAATGGACCGCCAATGTCCTGGTTTGCGTTGAGCGTGGCCGACGCTGCGTCGTCATTCTCGCCAATGACGTGCGCGCCGAACCGGCGTTCCCGGCACTCGTCAAGTTCGTGCTCGGAGAGACCGGCGCGCCATGGCATTGGGAGTATGGCGATATGGCATTCTGGAATGATTGAGCGCAGTCGAGCCATTGGAAGGAACAGGATCCCGCAGTTCAAACCCTGATGCGGCTAGTTCTCCACACCAGCCGCCAGCGCGAAATCAATAGCCGCGCAAACCGCGACGGCCTGTGCCGCGTTGCATTGCTCGGGCGTCGCGCGCGGACTGTCCGGATAGACTTCGGTGGTTGTCGTGTAGGGTGCATTGGTCACGCCTGCGCACAGACCGAGGGGTTTGAATGCATAGCGGATCACGCCCGGTGAAAACACCGTTGAGCCGATGATCTCGCCCTTGGCGTCGGCCGGTGCGATATGGGTGACCTTCTCGACCGCATCGATAATCGCCTTCTGGAAATCGGACTGCGGACTATCGGCATCGTCGACCAGATAGAAGCCATCGGGAATCTCGTCGGGCTCATAGTCCAGACCATCGCGAGCGCACAGCGCTGGACGGAATTCGGATTCGTCAGTGTCGGTGGTTTCATGCAGATCGACGTGCACGAGTGCGCGGTCGACAAAGGGCCCCACGAGCTTCATCAGCGCAGCTGATTCCTGGGCCGGACTGTTGGCGCGGAACGAACGGTTCGGATCGAGCGCATCGCGATTCCAGCGATGGATCATCTCGTAGGCCCACGGACTCACGCACGGCGCGACAATCAGATTGACCCTGCCCGCATAGTTGGCCGCGTGCCGATCAAGAAATTGCAGTGCGCCATGCACGCCGCTGGTCTCGTAACCATGCACGCCGCCGGTGACGATAGCGATCGGTAGTGCATCATTCCAATCGCGGCTGCGGATCGCGAACAGCGGGTACTTGTCGGCGTGATAGTCGAGGCGTCCGTATTGCTCGACATCGAAGCGCGCGCGCAGACGGTCGATCACGCTCAATACCTCATCCGCGTAACTTCGCTGGACGGTTTGCCGCGACAACCAGACGGCTTTTTCCGCCTCTCCCCAGGCAACGCCGGGAGTGCCGATCGGGTAGGGTGCTGTTGGGGTCATGGCTTCGGTCGCTCTATCGAATTATTCACGAAAGGAGCAACACTTTAGCATCGCCCTGTTTTGCGCGAGCGCCAGGCCTGCGAACCAGCATTGATGCATTCGACCTTTCCTCGGATCTAACCTTCCGCATCTCGTCGAGCCGTTCGCATTGCTACGGTTTTGCTTTCTCGCGCAGGCGCTTGGCCACTTTGACGACTTCATTGCGGTAGCTCTCGGCATCGCCATATTCGACGTACTCGTTGTAGCGCGGATGCGCACCGACGAGCTTTCGTGCGTGCTTGATTGGGCACCAGAATTGCTCTGTCCGTGAACCAACTTCGCGAACGTAGCCAATCACGCCGTTGGCGTAGGAGCAATAAGCGCAAATGAGCTTCTCCAAAGCGTTGAGGTAAGCGAGATAACGGCGATCGAAGATCAGATAGTCGCGACGCGCTACCCTGGGAATTCCGTAGACGGGAAAACACACGAACTGGTAGATCGTCACGAACAGATCCAGGAGCGCAAACGGGACAATCAACACATAAATCAGTGGCGCCGTCAGGGCGATCAGCGGCCTGGCACCAACAATGTAGCGTAGCAGGCGTGTCTTCATCTCCCGGTGCCGCTTCAGGATCGCCTTCTCGAATTCGACTCGTCCATCTTCGATGCGCACGTGCAGCTCGGCCCGCGCGAGAGCCATCTGCACTTCAAGCTCCTCTTCCATGGTTCGGATGCCTTGCAGCAGCGCTTCGATTTTCGGATTCATTTCGCTTCCTGTTGGAGGAGACGCATTGCAGCAGCGTGCTCGGCTCTATCCGCCGCAGGCTTGCAGCACGCGTTGAGGTTCACATGCATGTCGTGTCACCGACGCACCTGACCGCATGGCTGGCACGCCTGGTCGTTAGCCGTGAGCGGAATCAAGAAGCCGATGTTCTGCGCAATTTTCAGCATCCTTGTATTGATGCCATCGACGCGCTATTGCGGCTCGATCAACGGCCCTCGCTGATCGATGCGTCGGTCTGCAAAAACGGTTTACGGTTCGTAGGCGGTGTCCTGAACGACACTCCACGCCCATGACCGCCTCACGATTCGCCGGGCGTCTGCGCAGAGCGGCGCCGATAGCGCGTACGCAGCAGATGATCCCAGAGTGAGGTGGTCACCCCGAAATTGGCGTCGGGATTGTGGTGGTGGATATGGTGGTTCGCGGCCCATTCGCGCAACAACGGGTGGCGAAATCTCCGCGCGTGGATGAAGTAGTGGCTCAAGCCGTAAGCGACATAGCCAAAGGCGATCGCTCCGGTGACTAGACACGCAGAACTGCGCGACATGGCCAAGGCGAACAACGCAGTCAAGCCGAGCAAAATCGCCGAAGGCAGGAAAAACGGCAGCGCGTCATAACCCTTGGGATTCAGGTGATGGGCATCGTGTCCGCGTCGATACATCGAATCGGGGCCATGGAATACCCAGCGATGAAACAGGTATTCAATGAAGCTGAAAAGGATCAAACCGGACAGCACAGTGAAAAAGGCGGCCAGCCAGGAGCCCCTATGGAGGCTGACACCCGCGCCGAGCAAGGCCGTCGCGAGGCTTCCGGTGAACGCGAATTCGAGCCAGTAGTTGGCTCGCGTCGTCGACATGCGAATGATGCCGTTCAAAACGTCAGAGGCAAACGTGCGCAGGGCAGAAAACAAGTCGATACGGCGTCGTGGAATCGAAGGTTTGCGCGAATCGTTCAAAAGTGCGTCCAGATCAGGCTAGGGCGGGGCGTGGCAAAACGAATCCGCGCCAATTCAGGCACGGCTGCGCATTGTGACAAAATGTTGAGCTTCTTGCCGCAATCGATTGTCCGAACGGATCAACGTCTGACTCGCGAGCTAGCAACAGCGCCATTTTGACGACCTCCGAGCTGTCCCGAAAATCGCCCGGCGGGCCGACGATACGCGAACAGCGCGAGCCGGGATGTGTTGCGGTCGACCCTCAGGCATGATCCACGCACCAGCAAGCTGCCGCGAAGGGGAGACATATGCGCGTTTCACTAATGATTCTGGCCCTGAGTGCGATCATTTTCGGGGCGCCCGCGCAATCTGCCACCCGGAATGACTCTTTGCGGAAGAATGAAAAGGCCGCAGCGCCGGATGTCGCACCCGCGCCCGATCGCGCCGAAGGCGAAGGCCCATATTCCCAACTGATCCTGCGTGGCGTCACCGTGATCAATGGCACCGGCAGTCCGGCTTTCGGGCCGGCCGATGTCGTCATCGAGGGCAACCGCATCGTCGCAGTGCAATCGGTCGGTGCCCCGGGTTCGCCGATCAAACGCGAGGAACGGCCGCAGCTCAAGGCCGGTGGACGTGAAATGGATCTGACAGGTCACTACGTGATGCCCGGCCTGATCGATCTGCACGGCCATATCGGCGGCAAGGAGCAAGGCGTGTCGGCCGAGTATGTCTACAAGCTGTGGATGGGCAACGGCATCACCACGATCCGTGATCCAGGTTGCGGCAATGGCATCGATTGGTGCGTCAGCGAGGAACATCGCAGCGAGAAAAACCAGATCACTGCGCCGCGCATTTTTCCCTATGTGTTTTTCGGTCAGGGACGCGACACGCCGATGACCAAACCGGAAGAGGCGCGTCAATGGGTGCGCGAGATGAAAGCCAAGGGCGCGCTCGGCATGAAATGCTTTGGCTATCGCCCTGACATTCTTGAAGCCGCCTTCGATGAATTGAAGAAGCAAGGCATGCAGAGCGCCTGCCATCATGCCCAGCTCGATGTCGCGCGGGTCAACGTGCTGACCACGGCGCGCTGGGGCCTGACCACGATGGAGCACTGGTACGGCCTGCCCGAAGCGCTGTTCGACGATCGCACCGTGCAGGACTACCCGGCTGCCTACAACTACAACAATGAGGCCGACCGATTCGGCCAGGCTGGGCGCTTGTGGGAGCAGGCGGCAAAAAAAGGTAGCGAGAAATACGAAGCGGTGATCAACGAACTTCTCGCTCTCGATTTCACGATTGATCCGACCTTCACGATTTACCTGGCCGCCCGCGATCTCATGCGTGCGCGCCGCGCCGACTGGCATGACGAGTACACGATGCCATCACTGTGGGATTTCTACACTCCAAACCGAGACAACCACGGCAGCTTCTTCTTCGACTGGACAACCGAGGACGAAGTCGCCTGGCGCGCCAACTTTCGACGCTGGATGGACTTCGTCAATGACTACAAGAATCGTGGCGGCCGGGTCACGGTAGGTTCCGATTCCGGCTTCATCTACCAGCTCTACGGTTTCGGTACGATCCAGGAATTGGAATTGCTGCGTGAGGCCGGCTTCCATCCACTCGAAGTGATTCGCTCCGCGACGCTCAATGGCGCCCAGGTATTGCGCGCCCACGACCGCATCGGCACCGTTGAGCCGGGCAAGCTCGCCGATCTCGCCGTACTGACTGAAAACCCGCTCGCCAATCTCAAGACCCTCTACGGCACCGGGCACATCAAGCTCGATGCCGAGGGCAAGCTGCATCGCGTCGGCGGCGTCAAATACACGATCAAGGACGGCATCGTTTACGACGCCAAACAGCTGCTTGCCGACGTGCGCAAGATGGTCGCCGAAGCCAAGACAGCGCGAGGAATCACGGCATTGGCGCAGCCGTGACAGATGGGTCGGACCCAACTCAAGGAAAACCGCATTGGTCCGCCAATCTTGCCGTGTGCAACAGGCGCAAGGCGGATCAGGCCGGACACAGCATGAACAATCATCGAAATGTCGCGCCTTGCCGCCAGCAACTACCGGATAGCACGATGGCCCCTCAAACGCCCACCTTCCACTTTGCGACCTTGAAATGACCGTTGTTCGCCGCTCGCAGAAATTGTTCAAGCGCCTTCGCCCTGCTCCTGTTCTGGCGGAGCCTTCTCTTGGTGACAACCCATTGGGAGAATGGTGCGCCGATATGGATTTCATTGATCGCGAACCGTTTCTTGTGCTGATGAATGCCTGCTCCGGCACGATCCTTGTGTTGCCCGGCCGAGCGGCCGATCTCAAGCGGCTGCATGAAATGGCCGCCGAGCAATTGGCCGGACTCTTCTCCGCTTGCCGAATCCACAGCGCGTCGGCAACTGCTGAACTCGACGCCTGGCAACAACCGCCGACGTATACCCGCAACAGCAATCGCAGCCTGGTTGCGTCGATGAATCAGCGAAAATTCGAGGCATGGACACAGTTTGCCTACAACGGCCTGAGCGCTTTCGATGTCGCGGTCCGCCTGCTGGAGACGCCGATCTCGCGCAAGGATCTCGGGCGCGATTTTAATTTCGCTCCGGATCTGTTGCGCAAACACCTGATGCCGTCCGCCACGGTGATACCGCTGTTCACGGACCGCAGACTCAACTGAGCAGGCCAACGCGTCAGCCAACGATGATGATTCTTTCCAGTGGCAGGTTTCGGCGGGATCCGCCATCGTCGACCGAACTCGGGCTGAGGCCAGCACGGCGATGGACCCATGGCCTTCACATCAGGCGCTTGATGAGTTTGCGTGCACCAGGTCCGGATTATTCGAATCCGTCCGCGAAGAGTATGTCCACGGGCTCGCCGTAAATGAAGTCGTCGTTGACCACGATGTCCGATCCTGCGCCGTTGTCACTGGCGCCGATCACCGCATTGCCATCGGTGATGCGAACGCGCGCGATTTTAGGTTTGCCATTGCTCGTGTAAGCGCCAAGAAACGATAGCCCGCCCGAGAGTGACGGCACGAAATAGGTGCCGAGATTCGCCCCGGCCACGTCGAAGAATTGCACGCTGGTTGTGTTTGATTGATCGACGTCTTCGAATACGGCTCCGAAGCCGTCCACGACGGCAGCAACGGATGTCCCCGGCACAAAGAAATACACATCAAAAGCATTGCTGCCCACGGCGGTGAACATGCGTTGCGCGCTGAACGGTTGAAACGTGTAACCGGCGTTGAAATTGCCGAAGTTGATCGCTGCCGTTCCACCGACCGCGCCGCTGACCTGAAAGCCGGTGCCAGGGGTCGCCACCACGAGCCCGCGCGGCGAAGTGAGGTTGAAGAAGTCCGCTGGAAAGCTATTCGGTGCTGACAAGCTGGCTGGCACACCGTCCCAGTTCACCTCGCGGCGCAGTCCGCCATACGAGCCGTTGGCTCCAGCTGTCGTTCCGCCGCCAAGATCGCTGCGAAACTGGTCACGTACCGGCGTGAGGCTTGCGGGTGTCGCCCCTGTGCCGCTTCGGGAGGTCAGCTGCGCATACGCATTGCCGCCGAAAACGAAGATTGACAGGGCAGCAAGGATTTTGATCTTCATCACGCTGGGGCCCTCACGCAAGCCGGCAGACTGCGCTCGGACCGCCACCGCGTCAATCGTGCGGCCTGCTCTGCACGACGCTCCGGTTTGTTGACAAGGTCCCTCGCCGGAGAATCGGCACAACTTGACAAGCTGCTGAAATTCGCTCGAGCGAGTGCGAGACAAGGCGAAACGGGCCGAAAAAGAGATCCCATCCCATGCAGGGTAGATAGCCTTTTCGACGCGTTTTGAACGCTTTGATTCGATCAGCCGGTGTACGCGTAGCCATGCAGCTGGGGAAATGTCTAGTCCGGCTGCGCTTTGGCGTTTCATTGGGCAGGCACCCGCAGCGCGCGCTTGGCGAGATGAATTCAATGGCAGACGTGATCGCGAGGTGCTTCGCGGATTGGCGAATAACGGCGAGCACCGTGGATCAGCTCTGATGACGGTTTTCACCCGCGTCCTATCGCAGCTGTGCTGTGTTCAAGTTCGCCGTATCTCCGGTGCGTACTGAAAAGCAGAAAAGAACTATGCACCTGCCAATACCCAAGGCAGATCCAGCCGAATCCGACAAACGCAACCGTGCACCGATTCATTTGCATCAAGGACAACTTCCGTCATGGCCGTGAACGCCCACTCCACTCGTTTCAGTCTCGCCACACTGTGCTGTTTCTTGCTGCTGCTGGCCCTGCTTCCATCGATCGGCCTCGCACAAATCTCCGATGACGGCTTCAACCCGAGCCCGAATAACTCGGTGCAGAAGCTGGCAGTCCAGGCCGATGGCAAGGTCATTGTCGGAGGCGATTTCACGGTGATCCGCGCGAACACTCGCATGCGCCTGGCGCGACTCAACGTCGACGGCACGCTGGATGGGTTCTTTGCCGCCACCCCAGTGGATGACACGGTTCGCGCCATCGTCGTGCAGGCGAATGGGCAAATCGTGATCGGCGGCAACTTCAACCAAGTGGGTGGAAGTGTGCGCAATCACCTTGCACGACTGAACGCCGACGGCACGCTGGATATGTCGTTCAATCCGATTGTGAACAATACCGTTTCCACATTGGCGCTCCAAGCCGAC
>JBDSPX010000030.1:0-2992 GCA_039930065.1 Dokdonella sp. | reverse complement strand
CATATTTCGTCGCCTACAGCGAAGGCTGGGGCCTGTATGCCGAGCAACTGGGTTTTGATATGGGACTGTACAACGACCCTTATGATCACTTCGGCCAGCTGACGTACGAAATGTGGCGCGCGGTGCGTCTGGTCATCGACACCGGCATGCATTCGATGGGCTGGAGCCGCGACAAGGCGATCGCCTATTTCAAGGACAACGCGGCGAAGACCGATCAGGACATCGTCAACGAGGTCGATCGTTACATCGGCACACCCGGCCAGGCGCTGGCCTACAAGATCGGCCAGCTCAAAATCTCCGAGCTGCGCGCGAAGGCAACCCACACGCTCGGTGACAAGTTCGATCTGCGCGCATTCAACGATGCCGTACTGGAAACCGGCTCGGTTCCGCTGGCTGCGCTTGAACGCCATATCGATGCTTGGATCGCCGCACAAAATTCGCGCTGAGCAGACGATCGGACATTGACCTCGATGGTGATGGCCGTTCGCGGTCTCGTGTTCTGGCTGTTGCTGCCGTTCGTTGCGATTCAGGCGACGCGACTGCGCAAGACCGCGCCACGGCTGCAACCAGCGGCAGGCGATTCATCGGGCCGCATGGGATCGGGTGATTCAATTCGCCTGCTCGCGATCGGTGATTCGATCATCGCAGGCGTCGGTGCGGCGACTCTGGAGCGTGCCTTGGTCGGTTGCACCGCACGCTCGCTCGTCGAGCGCTTGGGTTGCGCCGTGGAATGGCAAGCCTGTGGCCGCAGCGGCGCCTCATCGAAAAAAATCCTCTTCGATCTTGTGCCGACGCTTGCTCCGATAGCCGCCGATGCCATCGTTGTTTCGGTCGGCGTCAACGATGTCACGGCGTTGTCGACGATCAGGGCGTGGAGGAAAAATCTGCTCGCCTTGATCGACGCACTGCGCCGGCATTCACCCGAAGCGGTCATCGTGATTGCCGGTATGCCGCCGCTTCGCGCGTTTCCTTTGATCCCGCAGCCATTGCGTCAATTGATCGGATTCCGTGGTGAAACACTCGATGCCGTCACCCGAGTCGTTACGCAGGAATACCCCGGCGTATTCCATGTCGAGGTCGAGTTCGAGATGAGCGACGACAGCTTCTGTGCGGATGGTTTTCATCCTTCCGAACAGAGCTATGTCGTCTTCGGAAAAGCGATGGCTGACTGTATTGGACCTCGTCTGCGGATTGCCAACAAGCCGAGAGATCAAGAGGCAGCTGACGGACAGGATTCGATGCCAATCAGGCGCTGATTTTTCGCTGCCAGACCGCGCAAAAATTGTTGGCTGGCATCGCATGCAAGGCGATGCGTTGCAGGCCGGCGCTGGCAGCCAGGGTATCAACGGCGGCAAGGTCGCGGATGGCCATATGCGCGCCACGTTGCTGCAGCGAGCGATCAAATTCGGCATTGCTCGCGCTGGTGTACTGGCCGCCGATGTTGAACGGGCCGTAGGCGACGACGATGCAATCATCGCTCATGATTTCGGGCAGCCGTGCAAACAGACGCTCAACTTCCCCCCAAGCCATGATATGCAGCGTATTGGCCGTGAAGATCGCATCGAATTTTGCTGACGGCCAGTCTTCATGGCCGACGTCAAACTCGATGGTTGGCGGCGTGTTGCCGAGCGCCGCCTCATCGAGCCAGCTCTGAACGCCGGTCACGTAGTCGCCGCGCTCCGATGTTTGCCATTGCAGATGCGGCATCGCTGTGGAAAAGAATACGGCGTGCTGTCCAGTGCCGCTGCCAATTTCAAGCGCGTGACGGCGATTGGAGAAGGCATCACGCAACACGGCAAGAATCGGTTCGCGATTGCGCTCGCAGGAAGGCGAGAACGGTTTCTCGGCGGATTGACTCACGATTTGATTTCGGCATCAGCCAGTGGCGGCAATCCTGCGTCACCAACGAGCTCGGGTTCCACCAATACGTTGGTTTCCGGGATCATCGGCTGCAGGCCCTTCGTCGCCCGCCAGCCAAGAATGAAGCCAAGCAAGATCAGGCAGGCCGACAACATGAAGGCGGCGCCCGGCAGATGCATCGGCGCCGACGCGCCGATGAAAAACGCAAAGGTCTGACTGAAGACGAAGGGGCCGACAATCGTCGCCAGGCTCGACAAGCTCGTGATTGCCCCCTGCAGACGACCCTGTTCGCTTGGATTGACCTGACGCGTAATGATCGATTGCGTGGTCGGGCCGCCGAGCCCGGCCAGCGCGAGCAACGGGATGCCGAGCAGGAAATAGACCGTATTGCTGGCCAATCCGAGAGTCAGAAATCCGCACATGCCGAACAGCAACCCGGCCAGCATGACCTTCCTTTCACCAAAGCGCGGCACGACCCGACGCACCAGCCCGGCCTGCACAATTGCGCTGCACACGCCGACCAGAGCGAGCGCATATCCGACCTCACGCGGGCCCCAATTGAAACGATAGTCGGTATACAAAACAAAGGTCGAGTTGAGCGAGAACTGGGCGAGCGATACAAGAAAGAAGACGACGGCCAATGCGAAAACCTGCGGGTAGCGACGCAACATGCGCAAGGCACCAAGCGGGTTCGCATTCTTCACATCGAAACTCGCGCTGCGCCGCTCTTTTGGCAGCGACTCCGGCAATACGAAAAGGCCGTAGCAGAAGTTGATCAGCGCGAGTGCCGCCGCCGCCCAGAACGGCGCGCGCACCGAAATGCCTCCAAGGAAACCACCGAGCGCGGGACCGATGATGAAGCCGATGCCGAAGGCGGCGCCGAGCAGTCCATAGGCTGCCGCGCGTTTCTCCCTCGGCGTGACATCGGCGATGTAGGCATTCGCCGTGGAAATACTTGCGCTGGCAATGCCTGAAATCACGCGTCCGATGAACAGGATCGGCAATGACTGGGCCAGAGCCATGAGGATGAAATCCAGACCGAGAGCAAGATTGGAACTCAAGATCACCGGGCGCCGCCCGAAGCGATCCGACAGCGCGCCCTGCACCGGCGAGAAAATGAATTGCATGAGCC
>JBDSPX010000029.1:0-5210 GCA_039930065.1 Dokdonella sp. | reverse complement strand
GCCGTTGGACGCCGATGGCTGGCTGTGGCGCGAGACGCGCTATCCCTATCCCGACAAGCTCAAGGACCGCACGATCTACTACTGGGACGGCGACGACTTTGGAGCGATATCTAGATTCTCCGGTTCGCTGATCAAACTCGTGCCGAGCGGATGGGACGCACCGACATTCGAAATCGATGGCATCAAGATGCTGCCAACATCAAAAGAATCGCCGATGGATGATGCACGGCGCAAGGTTGCCCTGATCGATCCTCGCGGCAAGCATGTGCTCGATACGTGCGGTGGTCTCGGCTATTTCGCAGCCTGCTGTCTTGACTCAGGCGTCTCGCGCATCGATTCGTTTGAAAAAAATGCTGATGTGCTCTGGTTGCGCACACTCAATCCGTGGTCGCCCGATCCTGATCTGCCGAGCAGTGGCGGTCGCCTGCATCTCGAACACGCCGACGTGTCACAAGCGATCAAGGGGATTGCCGATGCATCAGTCGATGCCCTGCTCCACGATCCACCGCGATTCGGCATTGCGGGCGAACTGTATTCGCAGACTTTCTACGACGAGCTTGCGCGAGTCCTGCGACGTGGTGGCAAACTGTTCCACTACACGGGCAGTCCGAACAAACTGACCAGCGGCCGCGACGTGCCACGAGAAGTCAGCAAGCGACTCGAAAAATCCGGATTCAAGGCACAGCTCGCGCTGGATGGCGTCTTCGCGATACGGCGTTGAAGTCATTGAATTGATAGAGTGGAACCGCCGCAGGCGAGTCCTCCATCTTCGCTAAAATCGCGTAACTTTACTAAACGAACCATCGTGCGGCGGAACCCACTTCGTGGCTTCCGCCCTACGTGATATCAAGAAGAAAGGAGATCCCCATGAATCACGTCGTCATTTCCAGTTTCGAAAACGTCGAGACCGGTGATATGCAATCCGAGGGTGAGTCGATCGCCTTGTTCAAATCCGAGGCGTCAGCACGCGATCATTTTGCGCAGCGTTCAACACAGCTGGATGCAGCGGCCACTGCAGCGAGGACGCAATCCTCTGACGCAACGTTCATCACCTGGTTGCTGATCCTGCGCATGCCACTGGATGTCGACAACATCGATGAGGCGCTTGAAGATCTGGAACTGGTGCTTGAGGAAACCGAAGAGGTCGACGATCCATTTGGCGAGCTCCTGGTTGCCTATGAGGGCTTTCAGCATGAGGCCGGCGGCAAGACCGAGTATCCGCAAGCCTCAGCACTCAAGGGGCTGGAAGCCTGGTTAACGTAAGCCAACGCTGACGGCGTCGCGTCACGTCGCGCGCCGAGGCCGACCTGCTTCCTCCAACGCGTACGCTCTGGGTCGCGATTGGAATTCGGCTCACAGCAGAAACAACTTTCCCACGAAGACTCTTTGCGGTGGCCATTGCGGACACAACGCTTCGACCACTTCCATCAGTTCGATCCAGTCCGAAAGATCATCCCGGGCAGCTGGCTCGATGCGGCGCACATCCTCGCCGGCGATCAGCGCATCGCCGGTCTCACGGTCGATCATCATCGACTCCCGCGATCAACTCTTCGAGCACGTCAGTACGGTCGAACAAGTCAAAATATTCCTTGATTTCAGCATGATCGAGGTTGTCCCTCTGGGCACGCAACAAGGCGCGGATATCATCCAGATCGTGCGGTCGCGTCGGATCATTGACCCACGCCTGCAACTTGAATCCAATCAGACCCTCAGCGCTGACAACGCGCAGGCGACCCATCGCGGTAGATCGTTCGATGGCCTCGGTCAGCAACCGGCGCGCTATAGGGCGGGTTGCGTAAAGCAGATCAATACCTTCATCGCCGCGGACATAATTGGCGGCGTCCTCGCTGCGATGGATGCATTGATAGGCGAGGCCAACCAGAATCTGATCGAAGAGTTCCGCATCTGCGCCATCAACAAGAAAATCGACGTCACGAGTCGCACGAACGACCTTGTGGGCTGCCAGTGCGAGTCCGCCAATCAGCGCAGGTTGACGGCTGATACCGGCGAATGCAGCGAGCGCCTGCTGGATCTGTTCGACGAGCCGCGACATCGCCTACATATTCCTTCGATACTCACCGCCGACGTCATACAACGCATGGCTGATCTGGCCGAGTGAATGCGTCTTGACGGCTTCCATCAACGCCTCAAAAACATTTTGGCGGTCGCGTGCGGCTTTCTGCAGATAGCCGAGACCATGTCCGTCATGAACTTCGCTGACTTCGTCGTCTTCCGACGTGGTGGCATTGGCATGCGAAGTTTCGCCGCTCGGTGCAAGCACGTTTCGATTCTTCTGGTAGGCAAGCACGTTCGTGATCTGCTGACTCTTCTCTTCTTCGGTCGAACGGATCAGCTCGATTTCGGTGACGATGTCGCCCGCGTGCTCCTTCGGCAGGAACGTATTGACGCCCACCAGCGGCAACGAGCCATCGTGCTTCTTGTGCTCGTAATACATCGATTCTTCCTGAATCTTGCCGCGCTGGTACATGGTGTCCATGGCACCGAGCACGCCGCCGCGATCGCTGATCGCTTCGAACTCCTTGTAGACCGCTTCTTCAACGATGTCGGTGAGCTTGTCGACGATAAAGCTTCCCTGCCATGGGTTCTCGCAAAAATTGAGGCCGAGTTCCTTGTTGATGATCATCTGGATGGCTACCGCGCGACGCACACTTTCCTCGGTCGGCGTGGTGATGGCTTCGTCATAGGCATTCGTGTGCAGCGAGTTGCAGTTGTCGAACAGCGCGTACAAGGCCTGCAGTGTGGTGCGAATATCGTTGAACTGGATTTCCTGTGCGTGCAGCGAGCGGCCTGAGGTCTGAATGTGGTACTTCATCATCTGGCTGCGTTCGTTGGCGCCGTAGCGATCGCGCATCGCGCGCGCCCAAATGCGCCGGGCGACGCGGCCAATCACGGTGTATTCCGGATCCATGCCGTTGGAGAAGAAGAAGCTCAGGTTTGGGGCGAAATCATCGATGCGCATGCCACGCGCCAGGTAGTACTCGACGATCGTGAAGCCGTTGCTCAGGGTAAAGGCGAGCTGGCTGATCGGGTTCGCGCCGGCTTCGGCGATGTGATATCCCGAGATCGACACCGAGTAGAAATTGCGCACTTTTTGATTGACGAAATATTGCTGGATGTCGCCCATCATGCGCAAAGCAAACTCGGTCGAGAAGATGCAGGTGTTCTGCGCCTGATCTTCTTTCAGGATGTCGGCTTGAACCGTCCCTCGGACCGAGCGCAGCGTGTCGGCCTTGATTCGTGCATAGGTTTCGGCGTCGACGAGCTGATCACCACAAATACCGAGCAAGGCGAGTCCGAGTCCGTCGTTGGTCGGCGGCAATTCACCCGAATAGATCGGCCGTTGGCGGCCATCAAAGAATTTGGCAATCTTCTTCTCGGCGGCGGCCCAGCGTTTTTCGTCTTGCTTGAGATAAAGCTCGATCTGCTGGTCGATTGCCGTATTCATGAACATCGACAAGATGATCGGTGCCGGTCCGTTGATCGTCATCGAAACCGATGTGGTCGGCGCGCACAGGTTGAAGCCCGAGTAGAGCTTCTTCATGTCATCGAGAGTCGGCACGTTGACGCCGGAATTGCCAATCTTGCCGTAGATGTCGGGCCGCGGCGCAGGATCCTCGCCATAAAGGGTGACCGAATCGAACGCGGTCGAAAGGCGCGCTGCCGGTTGGCCGACACTTAGATAGTGGAAACGGCGATTCGTGCGCTCAGGCGTACCCTCGCCGGCGAACATGCGGATCGGATCCTCGCCGGTGCGGCGATACGGATAGACGCCACCGGTGTACGGATAGCTTCCCGGCAAATTCTCTTTCTGCAGAAACACAAGCAACTCGCCCCAGGAATTGTACGTCGGAGCGGCAATCTTCGGAATCTTCTGGTGCGACAACGAATCGCGGTAATTCTCGACCTTGATCACCTTGCCGCGCACCTCGTATTCGGTGAACTCGTCGGTGATGGATTTCAGTCGTTGCGGCCATTCGCGCAAGAGGCGCAACGAATCGGCACTGAGCGACTGGATGGCATCGTTGTAGCGTTGGCGTATGAGAGCCGGAACTGGAGAATCGGGATTCGGGAGTCGTAAAAGCGCGTCCGCGTAGAGACTGAGCGCTGGTGGCAGATCGGGGTCTTCCAGTTCACGAAGTGCTTTCCACAGCGACTGCGCGCGATCGGCGATATCAGATTGCTTTTCGATCTCGCCATTGATGCCCCTGCCCTGTTCGGCAATCTCGGCGAGGTAGCGCACGCGCGCACCGGGAATCAATACGGTGGCTCGCGGCTCTTTCAGAGATGTATCCAGATCCGGAAGGAAATCGCATCCCGCATTTTCGAATACCGATTCCCGATTCCCCAAACCCAACTTGTGCCGCAACAAGCGGCACAAGTTCACAAACATCCAGGTAATACCCGGATCATTGAACTGACTCGCGATGGTTGGATAAACAGGGACTTCCTCATCCTTGAGCTGAAAAGCGACGCGATTGCGCTTCCATTGCTTGCGCACATCACGCAGTGCATCTTCCGCACCACGCTTGTCGAATTTGTTGAGTACGATCAACTCGGCAAAATCGACCATGTCGATTTTTTCGAGCTGACTGGCCGCACCGTAGTCGCTGGTCATCACATACATCGGGAAATCGACGAGATCGACAATCTCCGAATCGGACTGGCCAATTCCGGCGGTCTCGACAATGACCAGATCGTAGCCCTGGCCCTTGAGAAATCCCACGCAATCCTTGAGCACGATGCTGGTCGCCGCGTGCTGTCGACGCGTCGCCATCGAACGCATGAATACGCGATGGCTGCGCAAGGCATTCATACGGATGCGATCGCCGAGCAAGGCGCCACCCGAACGACGGCGCGTCGGATCGACCGCAAGCACGGCGATGCGCATTTTTGGAAAGGCATGCAGGAAACGCAGCAAAAGCTCGTCGACGACGCTCGATTTGCCGGCACCGCCGGTGCCTGTGATGCCGATGACTGGCGTCATCGGCCGGGAATGGGGAATCGGGAATCGGGAATCGGAAGATCCTGACGCCCATTTTTTACGGAGATTTACCAACTGGGCTTCGCTGAAGTCGCCGTTTTCAATGGCGGTGAGCATGCGACCAATACTGATCTCGTCGTCAATGCTCGCCGCTTCTACTATTCCCGATTCCCTTTTCTCGATTCCCACGCGCGCGCTCTGCGCGCGC
>JBDSPX010000028.1:0-8407 GCA_039930065.1 Dokdonella sp. | reverse complement strand
ATCCTCAGGGATTGAAGCGCTTGGCCCGGTGACTCGTTACAGCGTGAAACGTGCTGGTGGCGAGGCATGGGTCAGGTACGGAATATCGGTCTCGAACAGGCTTTCAGTCTGCCAGTGGCTGGCATCCACGCGCGTGTGCAATAAGGCCTGCATCGCGGGAGATTCGCCGCTGACCGCAAACAGGCGGCCACCTGGCTTGACCCAGCTCTTGACTCGATCAGGTAACGCAAAAACCGCGCCAGCCAGAACGACGCAGTCAAAAGGCGATGAAGTCTGGTACTCGCTCAAGGCATCACAGGTTTCGATGCGGACGCTTGAAAAGCCCGCCTTGTCGAGGTTTGCGCGGGCCATCGCGGCAAGATCGGCGTGTTGCTCAACGCTGCTGACCTCGGCGCCCAGGGCTGCCAGGCAGGCGCTCAGAAATCCCGAACCGGTGCCGATTTCGAGCACGCGCTGTCCGCTTTCGATCGCAATGGCCTGCAGGATACGGCCCTCGATGACCGGCTTGAGCATCACTTCGCCGTGCCCGAGCGGCACCTCGAAATCGACGAAGGCCATATCCCGGTAGCGTTCCGGCACGAAGTTCTCGCGCTTTACGCGTCCGAGCACCTCCAGTACGCGTGGATCGAGCACCTCCCAGGTGCGAATCTGGTTCTCGACCATGTTGCCGCGGGCCAGCTCAAGATTCGTTGACATGAGAGTTTCCATAACAGGAAAAAAGGGGCGAGAGCATAGAAGGTCTGTCAGCGCTCAGCAAATTCATCGTTTTGGAGGTGTCAGCGAATTGTGATCGCTCAGGCCGCAATTGTCGTTCCGTGAGGTCGAACGACCAGCGTCGACATGACCTTGGGCACCTTCAAACGAACGCTGGCCGCAAGTGCAAGTTCCACCGTGGCCAATGTACCCAAGCTATTGGATGCGAGATTGGCGCGAGTGGTTGCTACTTGCAGGGCGAGCCAGGATTCGAGCAGTCCGCGGTCGTCCACGGACACGGCGGACAGTGCGGTTCGCGCCGACGTGCGCAGGGCCGCGACGCGAAAACTGCCAAGTCGATGGCTGTTCTCGAGCAGGGCGGCGAAAGCTTGCTGCGCCAGCCTCAAACACCACGAGCTGGGCGTCTTGCCGGTTATGAAACTCAAGTCCAGTGCTGCCTCACCCATGTCGACCTCTCAATGTTGTCTTGATGTGCGTACGGATATGTCGTTGTCAACGGCGATCGTCAAGCACGCGTGTATCAATGATCTGTTAGCAATTTTGGTACCAATACTTTTGCTTCGGTCTCGCGGCGGATGCGGAACCAGGCCGCATAGAGTGCCGGCAGGAACAGCAGGGTCAGCGCCGTGGCGACGGTCAGGCCACCCATGATGGCCACGGCCATCGGTCCGAAAAATGCGCTGCGCGAGAGCGGAATCATGGCCAGAATGGCTGCCGCCGCGGTCAGTACGATCGGACGAAAACGGCGCACGGTCGCATCGACGATGGCATCCCAGGGACGGTGGCCTTCGTCAATGTCATGCTCGATCTGATCGACCAGGATGACCGAGTTGCGCATGATCATGCCGAACATCGCGATTGTCCCGAGCATGGCGACGAAACCGAATGGCACGCGGAACACGAGCAGGAACAAGACCACGCCAATCAGCCCGAGCGGAGCTGTCAGTACGACCAGAAGCACGCGCTGGAAGCTGCGCAGCTGGATCATAAGTACGCTGAAAACGACAACGAGAAACAGCGGGAAACCGGCATTCACCGAACCCTGGCCCTTGGCCGACTCCTCCACCGAACCGCCCGTGACGAGGCGATAGCCCTCTGGAAGTTGAGCGCGCAGGGTGTCCAGTTTGGGATCAATTTGCGCGCTGACGGTGGCGGGCTGGACCGCGCCTTCGATATCGGCGCGCACGGTCACTGTAGGCAGGCGATCACGTCGCCAGATGATGCCCTCCTCGAAGCCATATTCGAGCGTTGCGATGTGGCCGAGCGGAACACTCTTGCCAAAGGCGGTTGGAACGGCAAGGCTTGATAGCAGGTTCATTTGCGCACGTTCTTCGGACGGGCCACGCAAGAGCACGCCAATCAACTGGTCGCGTTCGCGATACGTGGTGATTGGTATGCCGTTCAATGAACTTTGCAGGAAATTGGCGACATCCTCCGAGCTGACGCCGAGTACACGGGCGCGATCCTGATCGATGGCCAGACGAATGACCTTGCTCGGCTCCTCGAAATCCAGATTCACATTGCGTGCGTTCGGATTCTCGCGGATGACATCGGCGACCTTGCGCGCGAGTGCGCGTGTGGTGGCGATATCGGCGCCTGACACGCGGTATTGCAACGGATAGCCGACTGGAGGGCCGTTCTCAAGGCGGATCACGCGCGCACGCAGCTCCGGGAAATCGCCCTGGAAAAGTGTCAGCAGATCCTTGCGCAGCGCTTCGCGTTCGTCGTTGCCATGGGTCAACAGGACAAACTGGGCGAAACTGGCCTGCGGCAGCTGCTGATCCAGTGGCAGATAGAAGCGCGGCGAACCCGATCCCACGTAGCTGACATAGTTTTCGAGTTCCGCGCGCTTGGCCAGCCAGGTCTCGAGCTTCTTGACCTGGGTCTCGGTCGCATTCAACGAGGACCCTTCGCTGAGCTTGAGATCAACGAGAAGTTCGGGGCGGGTCGATTCCGGGAAAAATTGCTGCTGCACGAAGCGGAATCCGAAGATCGCCAGGCCGAAAATCAGCACGGTGCCACCAATGACAATGAAACGGTGTTCAACGCAGCTTTCAACGAGGCCGCGAAAACGCTGATAGAACGGCGTCGCGTACGGATCATGCTTGCCATGTGGCGCGCGCTCGGCAATGCCACCGAACCACGCCGGCAGGCGCTGTCGAATGGCGTGAATTCGTCTGCCTACCGCTCCGCGCGCAGCGGGGTCGACCACGGCATTGGGATCCGGCAGCAGCTTGTAGCCGAGATACGGAATAAAGACGACCGCGGCGATCCATGACAACAACAGCGAAATCGTGACGACTTCAAAAATCGCCCGGGTGTATTCGCCGGTGCCGGATTTCGCCGTGGCGATGGGCAGGAATCCTGCAGCGGTCACGAGCGTGCCGGTCAACATCGGGAACGCCGTGGAGGTGTAGGCAAACGCCGCCGCACTGACGCGATCCATGCCTTGTTCCATCTTGATCGCCATCATCTCGACAGCAATGATCGCATCGTCAACGAGCAGGCCGAGGCCGAGCACCAGCGCGCCGAGCGAGATCTTGTGCAGGCCGATGCCGAAGTAATTCATTGCCGCAAACGTCATTGCCAGCACCAGCGGAATCGATACAGCGACGACAAAGCCGCTGCGCAATCCGAGCGAGAAGAAGCTGACCAGAAGAACGATCAATACCGCTTCGCCAAGGGTACGCACGAACTCGCCAACGGATCGGCTCACAGCCGCCGGCTGATCGGCAACCTTGTGCAGATCGAGTCCCAGCGGCAGCGTCTTGCCGATCCGAGCGGTCGCCGCTTCAAGATCGTGGCCAAGGGCGATGATGTCGCCGCCACTGCGCATCGAAACGGCGATGCCGATCGCTTGCTGGCCTTTGAAGCGCATGCGCGGCTGCGGTGGATCAACAAAGCCGCGCTTCACGTTGGCGATGTCACCGAGACGAAACAGGCGTCCATTGCTGCCGCGGATGCTCAGATCGCGGATCGCTTCGACCGAATCGAGTGCTCCGGTCGTGCGCAGATAGATTCGATCCGTCGCGGTCTCGAAGCTGCCGCCGGGAACAATGGCATTCTGCGTGGCTAATGTGTTTTGCAATTCGGCAAAGCTGACGCCGAGCGTGGCCAGCTTGGCATTCGATATTTCAACAAAGATTTTTGGATCCTGGCGGCCGATCAATTCGATCTTGGCGACGTTCGGTACGCGCAGCAGTTCGAGTTTGACGCGCTCGGCATAGTCACGCAGATCACCGTCATCGAAGCCCTCGCCAGTCAGCGCGTAGATGTTGCCGTACGTGTCGCCGAATTCGTCATTGAAGAACGGGCCGCGAATATCGGCGGGCAAGTTGGAGCGGACATCACTGACTTTCTTGCGCACCTGGTACCAGACATCGGGCACTCGCGCGGGGTTGATCGAGTCCTTGACCACAAAGAACACCTGCGACTCGCCCGGTCTGGAGTAACTGCGCAGATAGTCGAGATCGGGAATCTCCTGCAGCTTCTTCTCGATAACCTCGGTGACCTTTTCGGATATTTCCGTAGCCGTGGCACCCGGCCATTGCGTCTGCACGACCATGACCTTGAAGGTGAACGGAGGATCCTCGGCCTGACCGAGGCCGCGATACGACCAGATGCCGATGATGCCGAGCAAGATGATCGAATAGAGCACCAGCGCCTTGTTGCGCAGCGCCCACGAAGACAGATTGAATGAAGCCATCGATCGACAATTCCCTGGCCCACTCGAAGCGCAGACCGGCTGGGTCGGACGCCATCATGGGGCAACCTGTTGGACCTCCTCACTGTGCTGCCGGCGGGGAGAGGGAGGATCTCCGGCAGCACAGGAAGAGGATTTGAAACTCAGAACGTGACGCGTCGATTGAGTGCATCGATCGGGCTGATGACCTCGCCTTCACGCAAACGATGCACGCCGGCCGTGACGATCCATGCCTGTGCACTCAATCCATTGCTGATCAGGGCATCGGTCTCGCCGAACTTCTCGACACCAACGGGCGTCAAATGGACCTTGCCTGTGCTCGGGTCGACGCTCCACAGAGCGGGCTTTCCATCTTTCTCATAGATCGCACTGAGCGGCACGACAAATTGTCCCAAAGTGTCCTGCGACGTCAAGTACACCCGTGCGGTCTGACCCAGTCGCGGGTTGGACGTTTCGTCAGCAAATGCGACGCGAACCCGGTAGCTTCGCGTTGTCGCATCCGCACTCGGTGCGATTTCGCGAATGCTGCCCTCACTGCGCGTGCCGCTATCGGTCCACAATTCTATTTGCGCCGGACCGCCGACTTTGAGTTCTGCGATCGCCTGTTCGGGAACGCTGATTTCAACCTCGCTGGCGCCGCTGTGGGCAAGCGTCATGATCGGTTGGCCGGCTGCGACAACCTGACCTGCCTCGCCGGATATGGTTGTGATGACTCCGTCGGCGTCGGCGCGAAGTTCGGCATAGCCGGCTTGATTGCTGGCGGCGGCGAGCGCGGCCCTCGCTTCGGCGACATGAGCGCTGGCGGCGGCGAGCGCGTTGGTTTTGGCCTCAAGATCGAACTGGCTGACGAAATTGCGCTTGTGCAAGGTTTCGTAGCGATCGTGTTCAGATTTTGCCAATTGGAATGCGGCTTGCGCCGATGCCAGTGATGCGTGGGCGCTCGATCTTGCCAGCTCAAGATCCTGCGGATCGAGCTCGGCAAGCAGCTGATCTTTCTTGACTTGATTGCCGACATCGACTCGACGCGCGCGGATCTTGCCGCCGACACGAAAGCCGAGCGCACTCTCGAAACGCGCGTGGATTTCGCCGGGATAGACCGCGATGGCCTGGGCGTTGGCGTTCTCGACCTGGGCAACGCGCGCGACGCGCGGCGGCTCGGTCTGACTTGCTTCTTGAGCGCAGCCAGCAAGTATGAGAGCGAGTGTCGCGGCGGCGATGGCGCGGAAGAGACTCGAACGTGGCATCAAAACAGTTCCAAGGAGCGCGACAGTTGGTGTACTGCGTGGTATAGTAAATGAAGCAGAACTGACGAGTCCAGTAATTTCTTCCATGAACACAGCCCCGTTGAAAACCTGCGGCCCTGGTCGCCCAAAAGATCTCGAAAAGCGTGCGGCGATTCTTCAAGCTGCCAAGTTCCTGTTTCCCGAGCATGGTTTCGATGGCACCAGCATGGATGCGATTGCGGCCATGGCGGGCGTTTCCAAGCTCACGGTCTACAGTCATTTCACGGACAAGGAGACCCTGTTCACCGAAGCCGTTCGCGAGAAGTGCAGCGAGCAGATGCCGAACGAGCTGTTCGTGGCCAACCTCAGCGGTTCGTTGCGCGATCAGTTGCTCGCCATCGCCAAGGCCTTCTTCGCCTTGGTCACGAGCGAGGAATCAATTGCCTTGCATCGGCTGCTTACCACAGGCGTCGGCAGCTCCGCGAAGCTCGCTCAGCGCTTCTGGGAGGCGGGTCCGCAAACCCTTCAGGGTGAATTTGCGGGCTTCCTGAGTAGGGAGGTCGAGGCCGGGTTGCTCCAAATCAACGACATCAAGCGCGCCTCATCGCAGTTTTTCTGCCTGCTCAAGGGCGAGATGCATGCACGACAGCTTTGCGGTTGCAGCGAGTTGGTATGCACGCAAGCAGATATCGACCAGCATCTTGAGGCGACCGTCGACCTTTTTATCCGCGCCTACCAGCCACAGAAATCTGCTTAAGCTGCAGCGAACCGCTCATCAATCGCCGAGGTTGCCGAGCCACGACTCGATCGTGTCGAGATCATGGTCGGATACGTCGATGAAATGAAAGCCAGCCCAGTACTGCCCGGGCACGTTGGCGGTTTCTGCCCACATTTCCTGTGCGCCGACCTCGATGGCTTGTGGCCGTCCATCGCCATTGACCAGCTCGAATCCCAGCTGGAACAACGCACCGTCGGCAACGTCTTCATCGCACACCATGAGCATGCCATCGGCGGAAAGGTTGCCTATACGGCCCATCACCTCGCCCGTCATCTTGTTGATGACCGGAATCGTGACGAAGGCGTCTTTGCGTGGCGAGCGTCGATACTCATTCATCGCGGAAGTCCTCAAGCCGATGCCGGTAGGGCGGTATGCCCGGAAAATTGCTGCAGGGTTCCCTTGATCGCCTTCCACGCGCGGTCAATGAAGGATTCGGCTTCATCTTGATGCAAGCGAACCTGGCCCGAGACGAGATCCTTGGCCAATTGCTCGATCGATTTTTCCTCTGATCGGGCACCGCGCTGATTGACGAAAAGGCAGCGACCCGTAACAGTCGAGAACCAAGCCAGCTTGCGTCGCACGGTGTGGCCCTGCTGATTGGTGACGAAATCGAACCAGGAGCCGAATGGCAAGGTGCGAATACGCTGAATCATTTCCTTCTCGGCTGCCGAAAGCGTAAGCGGCGTTACCGACGATTTCTCCTGTGCCGTCTTCAGCCCAGCGCCCGCATCTCCACCGAGGCGTGTCTTGCTCTTTAGTGCATGGGCCAATTCGGTATGGCTGGTCTTCTTTTCGACCGACGTCGGATCAAACAGCTTGGCGACGACACCTTCGATCTCATCACTGTGCAAGCCGACTTGCTGGAGGCCGTTGCGAACCTCCTCGCGGATCTTCTCGTCGACCTTGGCAATGTCGGCACCGGAGCCAATCTGCATGAGCTGGTCGGCGACGGCGAGGCAGCGACGGTAGGCCTGACTGTCTTCGCCCTGGCGCAACAAGGTCAACGCAAGCACATCGGTCCAGGCTTGTTCGAGTACGGCGCGTACCATCGGTGCCGGATTACCACGCTTGAGCAGGCGGGCAATCGCCGTATTCGCTTGTTCGCGCGAAAGGTCGAGGCGCTCGCGGCCCTTGGCCGCATCAATATGCCGGCGTTCGGAGATTTCAGCGCGACGTGTCACCTGGGACATGTATCGACCCAGATCCCCAAGCAGAGTCTCCATAAGACCGAGATCACCGTTGAACTCATTGGTGACCCGATCAACCATCGAGGTCATCGTGTCGACCAGTCCACTATCGGTTTCCTCGTCGCTCATCCACAACGCGCTCGCCTCGGCGACGTTGTTGAGCAACTGCCGCGCCGGATGATTGCGCTGGGTGAAGAAATGCTTGTCGCTGATCGCGCTGCGCAAAACAGGAACCTGCAGCTTCGCGATCAGCTCGCGACTGCCTTGATGCGAAGCCAGGTTCGATCCGATGTAGTCGAACAGCATGCCGACCAGATCGATGGTGTCGGAATCCTCCTCGGCGAGCTTCGGTGTCTTGCCGTCAGGACTCTTCGAACGCAGTTCGTTGAGCAGATCCTGCTTGAGGTGGCTGACGCTGCGCGAAACGGTTTTGCCATCCTGCTGGAAGCTTTGTACGGGCGCCGCTTGCAACGCACCGAGAACCTCTTGCAAATGATCTCGGCTGACTGCCGTACCCGGCGCCGTCGAAGCGCTGGGCGCACCCATGCTGCGTCGGCGATCAGCCAGCAGCCCGCGCAATGAGCTGAACATCTCGGTATCGCCCGCGTCCTCGCCTTGGGCTGCAGTTGCCGCTGAACCTTTGCGCGGCGTCGAAGGTGGACCCGGCGAATAGTGGGATGTCGAAGTTTGGCCTTGCGCATGATGGGGCGCGGTCGCTGGCCCCGATCCGGCTTGAGGCGTGGCAGCTTGTCCAAAACCAGCGTGAGGCGGAGAAGCTTGCCCTGATGCAGCCGGTGTCGAT
>JBDSPX010000027.1:0-11933 GCA_039930065.1 Dokdonella sp. | reverse complement strand
CCACCACCCAGACGGGTATCGGCCAGACCACCTATCTCGATACGGGTGTGATCCTGCAAGTCAAGCCGCGGGTCAATCCAGGAGGCTTGGTTTATATGGAAGTTTCTCAGGAAGTGAGCAAGCCTGGTGCTGCTGCCACCGGCCAGAATCCTCCGATCAACACGCGGACATTGGATACAAGCATTGCGGTCCAGAGTGGCCAAACGATTCTGCTGGGTGGACTTATTTCTGAAGATGTTCAGACATCAAAAGATGGTGTGCCGGGATTGAGCAGGATCCCCTTGCTTGGAAACCTCTTTAGTAGCACGGGCAAGAAGACCCAGCGCACGGAACTAATTGTGCTGATCACGCCCAATGTAGTGAGCAATTCCGATGAGGCGCGTGAGGTCACTGAAGAGTACAAGCGCCAATTCCAGAGTCTGGTCCCGCTTCGCTCGGAAGTGAATGGCGCGGCCAAGAAATCCGAATAACCGTGGTAACCCGAGGAGTCAAACCGTGATTCAAGTATCCGCGCGTCGCCTTGCGACGTTGATGGCCACAACCCTTCTGGTTGCTGGCTGTGCGAGTCAGTCTGCCAAAACCGATTTGGCTCCCGGCAAGGGGGACCCAGAGGCCGCGGCCAAAATAGTCAACAAGCGTTCGATCGAGCGCTGGGAGCTCCTCATCGCGCACAAGGCGGACAAGGCCTACGACTATCTGAGTCCCGGTTTCAAGGCGACCAAGAAGCGCGAAGACTATACCAAGGAGATGAGCGATCGCCCCGTTGAGTGGCAGAAGGTCTTGCCTTACAGCCAGGTCTGCGACAAGCCAGACGTTTGTGTCGTCAATATCCAGGTCGACGCCAATGTCAAAATGCCTGGCGTTGGAAAGAGGGTCTCATCGGTGGGTTTTGTAACAGAAACCTGGATCCGCACGCATGGCAAGTGGTATTTCCTGCCGGATTCCAAGAAGATTACTGGTCGCAAGTAAGCGATCCGCGTATAGTTGGTTCAAGCGATAGCCCCGCAAGGGGCACTAGCCTGCTGGAATCATCCGGCTTTTTTTCGGGGGCGGACAACATTGATTGTTCGGGAGGGATTGCACCGCATGGAACCTTGCCGTACGATTGGTTCGCTGTTGCCTAACCCTGCCCTGTGAAAAGCGGGACAAAACTGCTGTAGGTCAGAAGTTAGCCGTAAGCAAAAGCCCTGTGGTCAAATTTAGGAGTGTCTGTAATGAAGCGAAATAGCTTGACGACCGCCGTCGTCGCCGGTATCGCCGGTACGGTGGGCATCGCGAATCTCGCGAGCGCAGTTAATCTGAACCCGGATGGCTTGGGTCAGGTTCTTATTTACCCGTATTACACCGTCAACTCGAATGGTTCCGGCGAGAACCTGCAGACTCTGTTCTCTGTGGTCAACACCACGGATCAGGGCAAGGCGGTCAAGGTCCGTTTCGTCGAAGGCTATAACAGCCGCGAAGTGCGCGACTTCCACGTTTACCTGTCGCCGTACGACGTTTGGACAGCTAACCTGTTCAAGCTCCCGGACCAGCCGCAGGCCAACCTGCTCACGGATGACAATTCGTGCACGGTTCCTCGCATCAAGGGTGCGTCCGCTGGCGGCGCGATCGGCGTTCTGCCGGACGGCCGTAGCTACGTCAAGTTCACCAATGCTCGCTATGCACAGACGGGCAGTGGCGACTTCCGTGACGGTGGTCCGACCACGCTTGATCGTACCCGCGAAGGCCATTTCGAGATCATCGAAATGGGTGTTGTTGACAACGTCGCCGGCAACAATGGTGGTGTGGCCCGCAACTCCATCGCCGCGATCACGCATGCTGCCGGCGTTCCGGCAAACTGCAACCAGGTCGTAGGTGCTTGGGTTGGACAGCCTGCTGGTTACTGGATCCAGGATCCGAGCGTCGACATTCTGCCGCCGACCGGTGGTCTGTTTGGTTCGGCTCTGTTGCTTGATCTGTCGACCGGCGTCAGCGCTGGTTACAGCGCCGATGCGATTGACGGCTTCCTCGTCGATGGCAACGGTATCAACGAGAACTTCCATCAGGCACCAGGCGATCTGGCTCCTTCGCTTTCGAGCGTTGGTGGTTCGCTTGCTTCTCCGACCGCTTACGTCTTCAACAACGGCGCGCTGATTCAGGCGACCTACGGTGCAGCTCCGAGCCGTCCGATCGATGCAGTCAGCGCATTGTTCATGCAGAACAACATCTTCAACGAGTACGTTCTCGGTGGAGCTGGTGATGCAACGACCGATTGGGTCATGACCTTCCCGACCAAGAAGTACTACGTCGATAAGCTCATTGTTGGCAACACGGCATTGGCACCGTTCGTCAAGGTGTTCAACGGCACCTCCGACGTCGAAGTGGGTTTGTTCCCGTTCGATCGTGAAGAAGGTAATCCGGGCGCTTGTACGGGCTCTGATGCTGACAACCCGAACTGCGGTGTCTGCTTCTCGCCTTGCGATGACACCACGTTCAATCCGCCGATCTTGTCGTACGAAGCTCAGATCATCACGTTCCAGAGTGCTGCTGACTTCGCTGCTGACCCGACCTCGCCGGTTCTTGGTTCTAAGCTGACCTCGAACGTTGACGTCCGTGCTGACTTCCTCAATCAGGGTTGGATGCGCGTCGCGTTGAACCCAACGACCGAACCGCATCTCCTTGCGGCTTCGTCGGAAGGTGAAGTGTTCACTGGCTTGCCGACCACCGGCTTCGCCATGACCAACTACGTCAATGACAACGCTGCCCCGAACACACTGGCTAACTATGCTGGTCTGTGGCACCACAAGGGTTCGCGTAGCTGTGCAGCTGGAGCGCTTGCTTGCTCGTAATTTTGTGAGCTAAGTCAGCTTTCAAGTGACTAGAAAGCCCCGCTTATGCGGGGCTTTCTTTTTTTTTAAGGTCCCAGGGGCTATGCTTTACCAAATTCCCCCGCGATTTGAGAGACAAACTGTGTTTGAAGATATGAAGACTTCATTGTTGAGCATCGCAGGAGCGATCGCACTGTGTGCAGCTCTCGTCGTTCCCGCGACTAGCCGCGCCGCCAATTTCCAGGTTGCGGTAAAACGCGCCTCGGTCACGCAATGCACGATGTCGGGCTCGATGCTCAATATCGACCCGGTCACGGGAAACATCTCAATTGATCTGGACTCCGACTTCGGTTGCTATCCGTCGGTTGTAAGTTCGCTCGCTAACAATGCAACGCTGGTCGTAATTGGTCCTACCACGATCGGTGGAGGAACAACGGGCTCGGGCACTGTCAACCTGACGCTGAACACCGGTCTGACGGGCGTTACTCCCGGTGTAACCTGCGTGCCGGATGGTGTCAGCTCAAGCAATGCCGTCGTGACCGCGGGCTGGTCAACGGTACTTTGCTCTGGCAATTGCGGTTCTGCTGCAACCCGCACTGTCAGCGTGCAGAACCCGTCATCGGTTTCGGATGGCAGCATCGTATTCAAAGCGAAATGTACGTATCAAGATCAGACCAATGCCAATCTGAGTAGTATTCGCGCAAATATTCAATCTTCCCCCAGCGTCACGGTGCAACATGGCACGGCGCCGGTAGTCAATTTTTGCTCGAGCGTGAGTGAGCTCGCGACGCCAAACGGATTGACCGATTCGGGGCGTCAGTTCGCCGGTCTGATCAGTGGCGGTACGCTTCCAGGTACGCGTGACTTTCACGAGTACACCAATGTATTCGGATTCCGACCCAACGTCGTAGCCTCGGGTGATCCTGACAATCAGGGTTTCGGATTCCCGGGCAACAATCCAACCAGCGTCTGGTTCAAGGACGTGCAGAAGAACAAGTACATTTCACTGAAGTTCCGCGCCCCTAGTTCCTCGGCCTTTCTTAATTCCTCGGGTTCGTTCCTTGGCCAACCAGTTGCTGCATACACGTTGTTTGCGCTGGCTCCATGCCCAGGCCAGTTTTCTACGGATGCAAACTTTCCCATCGCCAGCGGCTGCTCTGGAATTGCAAAAAGTGCGAATCTGCCTTTCCGTGTATCGCAGACGCCCTTTGGCAACCAATGCCAATTGGTTCCTGGAAAAACCTATTATTTCAATATCATTCAGGCCGATGGCTTCAATGCGCTCACTTCTCCGTCTTGTGGGGCAAGCTCCTGCGGTGTGATCTTCAATCTGTCAGGTGGCGGGCCTCAATAGAGTTGATCTGCCAGCGATGAATGCGCGAAAGCGACGCTGACTTCAGCGTCGCTTTCGTTTGTAGCGCTAAGATCCACGGTGCGCTTGTTCGCGAGTAGCCGATTCATTCGACCCTCGTGATATCGCTACAACGAGTCACCGTTATCCCTCAGAGTCTTGATTGCTCAAGCTCCCTTCGCGGTGAATAACGGCGGTTGATTCGCAAGAACCAATTGCAATCGCAGTAGTCAAAGGTTTCGCAGTCGTGTTCGGCAAGTCTCTGCGGCCCAAAGCGCTTAGCACTTGGGTTTCGTAAAGCCGCGTGGCCGCCACGCAATTTCAAACCCGTTCTGGAGTAAGTAGTCGTGCCCAAGCTTCATTGCATCCTAGCCGCCACCATGGCGCTTTCATTGGCTTCGCTTAGTGCTGTCGCCGAACCTCATTACCCACCTGAGACCGTGGTCGCCAAGCGGGGTGACGCGGTCATAACGATGCTCGACGTTGACGCAGCGTTGCTGAGCGTGCCGGAGCGTATGCGTGCCAACGTGATGAACAATCCGAAGCGCATCGACGAGCTCGTGGATCGGTTGTTGGCATCACGTCAGTTGGCGAATGAAGCACGCGCTGCCCATCTCGATGGCTCCGCGGTTTTCAAGCAGGCCGTAAAGCTTCAGGAAGATCGACTGCTAAGCGAGCAGGCGCTAATTGATCTGCGCGCAAAGATGGATATCGGTAACGTCGAGGAGCTCGCTCGCGAGCGCTATCAAGTCAATCCGAACGCGTACGCTCTTCCTGGATCGACGTCAGCGCGACATATTCTGATCAAGACAGACAATCGCAGCGACAGCGAAGCGATGAAATTGGCCGAAGAAGTCCACGCGAAGGCGGTTGCAGGAGAAGACTTCGTAGCGTTGGTCAAGCAATATTCCGAGGATCCCTCGAAAGCTGCCAACGATGGGCTCGTGCCGGGTGCGGATACGGATGCGATGGACCCATCGTTTGCAGAAGCCGTGAAGCGCATCGCCAAGCCGGGTGATATTTCTCCCGTGATCAAGTCGCAGTTTGGCTATCACGTCATCCTGCTGGTGCAGCGAACTGACAGCAAGCCGCGCAGCTTCGATGAGGTCAAGGACAAGATCGTCAGCGAAATGGATACTTCAATGCGCGATGTTCGCGTGAAGGATCATGTCGACCAACTCAAGAGTATGGCCATAGAAGCGACGCCTGAAATCGTCGCTTCGTTGAGAACGCGCTATCTACCAAAAGGCGCATCGCCGGAACCCGCTGTTCCTGTCGAAGAGGCAAAGAATTAGATTGATGGCGGGATGCTTCTGCTGTCCGGTACCTACCAACTATCTCAGGTCGCTGAGCCGTTTGGGCCATCACTTCGCCGATAGTGATGGCACAGCGGTTCATTCGATCGGTGGCCCGATTCAGCTTACGGCTGCGGTTTCCGCAACGCGTTGCGGATGATTGCGAAATGGCAGGACCTTATCAATATTGGGTCAGAATCAAAGTCGGCTCTGGTCAGGATGCCGGTGACGGAGTTCGATGAGATGCGACAGTTCGAAGTCAATCAAGCAACCGTATTGCAGCACGGAGCGTTGGCTCGACGATGAACCGCTTTGTCCTTGCGTTGCATTTCCTGCGCCGCGAGTTGCGTGAGCGCTATCGAGGCAGCTTCACCGGATTTGGTTGGGCACTGTTGCAGCCTTTGCTTCAGCTCGCAATCTACGCCTTCGTATTCGTTCAGATCTTCAAAGCCAAAGTACCGGGCGCTGCAGCACCTGGCTACGTGCCTTTTCTGGTTGTGGGCATGTGGCCGTGGTTTGCGTTCTCGGATGCGATCGTACGTTCAACGACTGCGATCGAGAGCAATGCCGCACTGATCGGCAAGGTTGCGCTGCCGCGGGAAATCCTTGTTCTGGCGCCCTGCAGCGCAAGCTTTCTGTTGCATACCGGAGGCTTCATCGCGATCTTGCTCGTCCTCGCTGCAACAGGCCAAGGGGTGCATATCAGCCACTTGCCGCTGGTATTGCTGCTTTATGTGCCGATGTTTGCGTACACAGTCGGGATTTCATTGATATTCGCGGCGCTTCAGGTTTTTGTGCGGGATCTTGTGCAGATACTGAATCAGCTGCTGATGTTGATGATGTTTGCTGCGCCGATCTTCTATGACCGCAATAATCTGCCGGAAAGATTCCAGGGCTGGCTCGATCTGAATCCGTTTACGTTCTATGTCGAGAGCATGCGCAGTGTCTTGCTCGGATATGGGGACTTCCCCTGGCATGGTTTGATAATCGCGTTGCCGGTGGCGCTGTTGACGCTCGCATTTGGGCAATGGCTGTTCAGTCGCCTTGATCCGCACTTCGAGGACTTCCTGTGACCGAGGTCCTGATCAGTGCGCAGGGACTTGGCAAAGCCTATCCAAAAGCACACCTTTCGGGTGATCGTCTGCGCGCTCTTGGCCGCCTCCTTCGCGGCCGCAGGGATCCAGACGCACAATACGTGGTGAAATCCGTCGACCTCAATATCCGAAGAGGCGAATCGATCGCCATCATTGGAGAAAACGGCGCAGGCAAGTCGACCTTGCTGAAGCTTGTGACCGGCGTACTCACGCCGACGACAGGAAAAGTCGAAGTATTTGGCAAGATTGGCGCATTGCTGGAGCTCGGTGCAGGATTTCATCCGGACTACAGTGGTCGCGACAATGTCGGTATGGCTGCAGCGCTGCATGGATTGAGCAGTGCGGATCTCGATGCGCGCATGCAGCAGATCATCGAATTCGCCGACATCGGCTCGTATATCGATGAGCCCGTCAAGCATTACTCCTCGGGTATGGTCGTGCGTCTCGGTTTCGCGGTGATTGCCTCGCTGAAGCCCGATCTGTTGATCACCGACGAGGTACTTGCGGTCGGCGACGAGTCGTTCCAGAAGAAGTGCGTACGCTGGATGGAGCAGTACCTGGAGGAGGGTGGCACGCTGTTGCTGGTCTCGCACAGCATGTATCACGCTCAGAAGCTATGTAAGCACGCGCTCTGGATGAACCATGGAGCGGTCGAGCAATACGGCGATGTCTTTGATGTTACTCAGGCCTATCTGGCCTTTCACGAGCGTAAGCAGGCGGTCGAGAAGGCAGCACCAGCGACCAAGACGGGTAACGAGTTTGAGGTAGAAAGCCTGGCTGTCAACGGGGTCGACGGCACAGCGGCGGTCGTCATCTCGATGGGCGAAACCTTGACCATGCGCGCACGAGTCCGCTCGCGAGACGATCGTCCGCCGATCGTTTTGTTCGGCGTTGTCCGCATCGACGGAACTCCTGTCTACGGAGTCAGCACCGATATGGACGGGGTCCATGCGCAGAAGCTTGCGCGGGGAGATTTCCTCGCCGAAATAGAGTTCAATGCAATCAGCTTGCTTCCCGGCAGTTATCAATTGCGCGCGCATGCCATGGATACCGAGGGTTTGCGCCTTCTCGATACCTTGGAGCGCACGCTCACGGTGCGCGGAAATTCGCGGGAATTTGGACTGATTCGTCTCGAGCACCGTTGGACGACGCAGGCGGAGAACCCGGTTGAGTGAGGAAAGCAACAGCTTGGCATTCACCGGGGAACGATTCACACCTGAGTGCCAGCGCGAAATCTGGTATGAGCACTGGCATCGGTATGCCTTCGCGCTGAAGCTGGTCGAGGGAAAGCGGGTCCTTGATGCAGCCTGCGGCGAAGGTTACGGATCGAACCTGCTGGCCAGTGCGGCCTCGAGCGTCTGCGGAGTGGATATCTCCGAGCAGGCAATCGAGCATGCGCGTACGCGCTATGGCGGCAGCGAGAATGTCGAGTTTCGAGTCGGCGACGCCGCCGCACTCGATTTTCCCGACAATCACTTCGATGTCGTTGTTTCGTTTGAGACGTTGGAACACCTGGCAGCTCAGGAAGCGCTGGTAGCGGGATTTGCGCGCGTGCTTGGCGATCACGGCATCCTGCTCATTTCGTCTCCCGACAAGCGAACCTACAGCGACCTGGCTGGTTTCCGCAACGAATTCCACGTGCGCGAACTCTATCGAGAAGAATTGCTCGAGTTGCTGCGCCCGCACTTCCGTTCGGTGCAACTGTTCGGGCAGAAATTGGTGTTTCAATCCTTGCTCTGGGCCGAAGATTCATCGACAGGAGGCGTGCTTTCCCAGACCGCAACGGCTGATGGGAAGGTGACTTCCGGTTTCGACGTCGCGCCGATGTATTTCCTCGCGGTTTGTTCCAATCAGTCTCTACCCTCCATGCTGCCGTCAGTCTCGATGTTCAGCGATCGGGAAGAATCGGTGTATTCGCACTATAATGGCGAGGTACGCAAGAACATGAGCGCTGGCGCGCGAATCGCCGAGCTTGAAGCCGAGGTCGAACGGCTGCGCGGCTCCACTCCGAACCTGACTTCATCACGCTGGCTGCGATGGCTGCGGCGATGAGGAATTCAAGATTCCAATGACTACAACTCCAGATTTCCAGATCAACTACGCTACGACGAATTTTGCCGGAGCTGCGCCGCGTCCAGTCGCGGAAGCTCCACTGTATGCCGCGATCGATGCAATGGTTGCGCCACTTTCAAGTGACGAGTACGCCTTTATCGCCAAGGATTCCGGCGAGCGGCATGTTCTCAGTCATCATGTACTGCAGACGCTCGATCAATGCCGCGAATTTCGTGGCATCGACGAGCACGTCGCGCGCGTGGCGTCTGTGGTACCCGGTCTGACTCAACATGATCGCATCCGGAAGGGGCTTGAGGGGCTCGCCTCAGCAGGCTTGCTGGTGTCCGACAAGGATTATCTGGAGCGACTGGAGCGCCCGGCAGAAGCCGCGACTCGCAGCCTGCATGCCGTATATATTCGTGCCTGCGATCGGCCGCAGCAATTGAAATTGTTACTCGATTCGTTGGCGAACTATGAGCGTCGCTTTCGCGTTGCGCGGACGATTGTTCTGCTTGATGACTCGATTCAAGCATCGAATAGGGATACCAACCGCGATCTCTTGCGGGAATTCGCGCGAGCGGTCGGCAACCCGGTCAGTTATATCGGGCCTGCTGAACGCGCAAAGCTGCGCCAGCAGTTGCTCAAGGCGGTTCCGCACGCCGGGGCCAGCCTGGAGTGGTTGCTCGATCGCGGGCCGCGTACGCGTCGTGGCGGAGGTGGTCGCTCGTGGAATCTGGCGCTGTTGCTATCGGCGGGACGCATGTTTGCCCTGCTCGACGAGGACTTCCGCTTGCCGCTGCATCGCCACGCTGATGTGCGCTCCGGCCTCGAACCCAATCCCGCCGTGGCTGCTTCAGCGCGCTTCTATCGCAGGCTTGATGATGCTCTGGATGCAGGCGAAGCCGAGGTACAAGACCCGTTTGAATTCCATCTTGGCGTCTGCGGCGATCGCCTCGGTGCGGCGGTCGCGCAGCAGCCCTATCGACTGGACCGCGAAAGTTTGCGCGGCATCAATCTGGGTCGTGTGGATCACCTGCGTGGCGACGCGCGCGTGTTGTATACATTGAATGGCACGTGTGGAAGCTCGGGGACCGAGAGTGCGTTATGGCTGTATCAGCTCGATGCTGCCAGCCGCGCCGAGTTCTGGATGGATCGAGAATCTTATCTGCGCAATATCGAAGCCCAGAGCCTGTGGTACGGAAGCCTGCGTGCAAAGCCAGCCACCCACGCGTACTTCACTCCGTTCGTTTTCGACAATCGCGATTTGCTCCCATGCACAAATCCGGATGGGCGAGGAGAGGATGGCTTGGCCGGTGCCGCCACCCTTTTCTGCCACCCAGGTTCGCTGGTGATGCATTTGCCAACGGCGATCGGCCACGTGCAGGAATCACAACGCAAGCGCTCGGAAGTGACCATGGCAGCGCATACCCCGCGCTTCAATCACTTCCTGCGTGACTACGTGAACAATCAGTCCGGCACCGCCAAGGCAGCCAACCCTGGGCATCGCCTGGCCCTGTTGGGCGCGATAACCGAAGATCTTGGCGCCGCCTCCGATAGCACCTTGATCGCTTCACTTGAGGAATATCTCGGTTTTGTTCGCGCGGATGTGGTCGAGCGATTGCAGAACCAGTTTGAGTTGCTCTCCGATGCGCCGGTTTATTGGCAGGCGGATGTGCGTTCGATCGTACGCAACAATGGCAATGCCTTGCTCAAGAAGGGCGCTCCTCGCCTTGCCGATTGGTCTGATGATATCGACTCTGCTGGATGTGCGGCGGCAGCGCGCGCAGAGCTGATCGACATGGCCCAGGCTTGGCGCGACTGGCCAGCGATCTGGGAGTTCGCGCGAGAGCGCGGCGATCGTCTGATCAGCGGTCTCTAAAGACAGGAATTCCTTGCCTTGGCCGCAGTCATGGAACCCGGCCTGACTAGCGTCATCGTCGTTACTGCCAATAGCGGGCCGCTCGCTGCGCAGTGCATCGACAGGTTGCTGGCGAGTTCGGCACTACTCGAAGTCATCGTCGTCGACAACGCATCGAGCGACGGTCAAGTTGAGCGCATTCAATCGCGCTTCGGCGGTGATGCGCGCCTGCGAGTCCTGCGAAACGCCGACAACGTTGGCTTCGGTCCCGCATGCAATCAGGCGGCAAAACGCGCTCATGGCGATTGGCTGCTGATCCTCAATCCTGACTGTCTTGTCGAGCCGGAAACGGTTTCCAGGCTGCGTGAATGTGCTGCTTCACTCCCTCAATCGGGCATTCTCGGGGTTCGCGCCGTCAGCCCGGACGGACGCGGGGACCGGGCCAGTCGACGTCGTGATCCGAGCTTGCGTCGCGCATTGTGTTCGCTTAGCGGGCTTGCGCGTTTCGAGCGTCGATGGCCCGCGTTTTCGGGGATTGAAATGCCGGCCTTGGCTGAGCATGTCAACACCGAAGTCGTTGATGCTGTATCCGGTGCCTGCTTGTTTGTCCGTCGAAATGCATTTGAACAGATCGGTGGATTCGACGAGGAATATTTCCTCCATTGCGAAGATCTGGATTTGTGCCGTCGAATGCGAAGCAGCGGATTCGATGTCATTCATGTTCCCTCGATCGTACTGAGGCACGAACAGGGAAGTTCGAGTCATCAACGGCCCTTGTTTGTTTCGCGTCACAAGCACCGTGGCATGTGGCGATACTTCCGCAAGTTTGATCGAGCGGCGAAAAACCCGATCCTCAGCGGAGTCGTTTGGTGCGGAATCTGGTCTCACTATGCGATTCTTGCGCCGATCCTCGCGTTGAAGCAGAAAAGGCGGCGCCGGATCTGACATTCTTGAGCCACCATACGGTGCGCCTTCTCATGCCATCCTTGCCAATCTGATTGCTTGCAGCGATCACTCAAGAAAAATAAAGAAAGCTGCAATCGCCATAAACGCAAAGCCAACAAGGTGATTCCATCTGATCTCGGTGCCCAGCCAGAACGCCGAGAAGATGATGAAGACGACCAAGGTAATGACCTCCTGCATGATCTTCAGCTGCGCGGGATTGTAGACCTCGAAACCTATCCGGTTTGCAGGCACTTGCAAGCAATATTCAAAAAATGCAATGCCCCAACTGATCAAGATGACGAGGAACAATGGGCGATTGGTAAACTTGAGATGCCCATACCAGGCGAACGTCATGAAAACGTTCGATCCGATCAGAAGGAATATGGGGGCAAGATGATTCCACATGAAGATTGGCTCCAACGATGCTGGTTTGCGCCCAAACCATCACTCGACTTCTGCTTGAGCCATCGTGCGACGGGTCGAAGGACGCTCCGCGCTGCAATTTGACTGAATGGCCGGACTGCCTTTGAA
>JBDSPX010000026.1:0-12723 GCA_039930065.1 Dokdonella sp. | reverse complement strand
CTGTCGACCGTATTTCAGTTCACTGAAATTCGCCGGATCGGACCAGCTCACGTTGACTTGCGCGCTATTGTAATCCTTCTTGTCGATATCCCGGGCGTTGGCCGAAAGCGAAGCACCGCACAGCGCGGCGGCGACCAGCAATCCACCGAAAGCGTGTCGGTTGCCAAGTGATTTGATCATTTCATTCTCCATTCAAACGATGGCCCGTGGGCCATGGGCATCAGCAAAGGACGCCGGACAAGACCATTTGGTTGCAGGTTGCGCTTGATTGGCTTGCCACGGTTTGCCATGCATTCAGACGCTGGTCAATGCGGCAAAGGCATTGCGAGTCAGATTCTCGGGCTCGCCTGTGCTGCATGCCACGTCATCCTCGATACGGATGCCGCCATATTTGCGGAACGCGTCAATTCGCTCCCAATGGATATCTCGGGCCTCGGGTTTGTCTTTCAAGGTTTTCAGCAGCATGTCGATGAAATACAGGCCAGGCTCGATGGTCACCACCGCATTCGCCTCGATCTTGCGTGTCATGCGCAGATACGGGTGCCCTTGCGGTCGGTCGATTGTCTTGCCCGACTCGTCTGCGGCAAAACCCGCGACGTCGTGCACCTGCAAACCAATCGGATGACCGAGTCCGTGAGGAAAGAATATCGACGAGACGCCGGATTCGACGGCGCTCTCGGCACTCATGCGAATGAAACCGAAATCCTTGAGCACGCTTGCGAGCTGGTGATGTGCTTCGATATGCAGGCTGGCGTAGTCCTTGCCCGCAAACACCAAGGCGCAGAGATTTTTCTGTACTGCATCGACGGCGCCGATCAATGATTGGAATTCAGAATCAGGATCCGCTGCATAAGTGCGCGTGATATCGCTGGCATAACCATGAAAACTGGCGCCGGCATCGATCAGGAACGAGTGCGAGTGCGACGGCGCAACCGTTTGCGCCTGCATGTAATGCAACACGGCAGCATGCTCGTTGAGCGCGATTATGTTGGTGTAGGGCAGTTCGTTGTCGGTCTGATGGGCCGCCTTCAGATAGGCCATGTGGATGCCAAACTCGGATTCACCCGCGCGGAATGCCGTTTCGGCGGCGCGATGCGCGCGCGCGCCGATCTTGTTGGCGACGCGCATCATGGCCAATTCGTATTCGGTCTTGATCGCCCGGTGATAGTGCAGGTAATCGAGCACAGCTTGCGGGTTGTTTGGCGTAAATCCGGCAAGCGCCGAGTTGTCCTCACCAAGGATCGCGCAACGCGCAACATCCTTCGGCAGCTCGGCCAGCGCCTCGTCCGCCTCTCGAATGATGACGATATCGAAATGCTCGGTCCAGTAACCGGCCGGTGCATCAGGCACGACATGCCAGTAGTCGGCAGGTTGCAGGTAGATCAGCTTCGGCTTGCGTCCGGGCGTGTAGACGATCCACGAACCGGGTGCCTTGGTCACCGGCAGCCAGTGCTTGAACTGCGGATTGACGTGGAAGGGATAGTGCGAATCGTCGAGAAAGCGCAGTCGCGCAATGCCCGCCGGTGCAACCAGATGATCGAAGCCGCCGCGCGCCAGTGCGGAATCGCTGCGCTGTTTGAGCGTTGCGATATGTTCGGCGAACAACGGGTGCAGATCGGGATGCTGGATATCCATGGCGACTCCTTTTGGCAAGTCGCCATTGTGCCGCGTTGGCGGAGAAGACGCTCGCTTGGAAAATCCTGTGGCGGGATCGGGCTAGCCAATTGATCCCCGCCGAAATGCGATAATGCGCGCATGAAACTCCAAGTCCCGTTCGTCCAGTTGCCCTTGTGTTTTGATGCGCCGCGAATGCTCGCCGAGATCGAGCAACTCGGTGAGAGCGTCTGGCGACCGCATCCACAGGGTTACGCAGGCAATTCGGCACTGCCGCTGATCGCGGTTCGCGGCGATCCGACGAGTGATTCGATTTCAGGGCCGATGCGGCCGACGCCGCACCTGGAGGCGTGTGCGTATTTGCGCCAAGTGATGGACAGCATCGGGGCGATCTGGGGGCGCAGCCGGTTGATGCGCTTGTCCGGGCACGCCGAGGTGCCGCGGCATGCGGATCTTGCCTACTACTGGCGTGATCGCGTGCGCGTGCATGTTCCGATCAAGACCCAACCCACCGTGCGATTCCAGTGTGCAGACGCCGAGGTCAACATGGCCGAAGGCGAATGCTGGATTTTCGATACCTGGAGTCCGCATCGGGTCATCAACGCGAACCCCGCTCAGCGCATCCATCTGGTCGCCGACACGGTCGGTGGCGAGCGATTCTGGGAACATGCCAATGGCGGTCGCGTGCCGGGGCATCCTGTTCCGGGTTGGTATCCGCGCATGGTCAAGGCCGATCCGGATAGCAAGCCTGAGCTGATCTATGAATCGGAAAATCTTGGTAGCGTGATGACGCCGTGGGAGCTACGCGAGCATCTCCACTTCCTTCTTGCCGAGGCGAGTCCGACGCCTCACATGGCGGCAATGCATCAACTTTGCGGACGCTTCAATGCGACCTGGCTGGGTCTCTGGGCGCAATACGGGACGAGCGAGAAAGGCTGGCCGGATTATCGCGTTGCACTGCATCGCTTTGCGGACGATATGCAAGCCATGGCAGAACACTTGCTGCTCAAAAATGGCATGCGCTTCTTCATTGCGTTCCGCGCGATGGTCGTGCAAGCCGCGCTGACGGAGGATTCGGCGCGCGGTCTCGAAGTGAAGGGGGACTATGATCCTGATGCCTTCGCGACCTCTTCGGATAGTGATCAGAAACCGCTGCCGCGCGTGGAGATGGCGGCGGTACCGCTTCGCGCAGATGCACGCTTCGATCGACCGATCATCGTGCTCTCATCGCCGCGATCAGGCTCGACTTTGTTGTTCGAGACCTTGCTGCGCGCGCCCGGTCTCTACACGGTCGGTGGAGAGAGTCATGTGCAGATCGAGGGCATGAGCGAATTGCATCCATCGGCCTGCAACTTTGAATCCAATGGACTCGGTGCGAGCGCCGCGACAGCGGATGTGGTCGCGCATTTACGCGAACGCTTCCATGCCGCATTGCGCGATCGCGATAACAAGCCTCCACCGGCAGGGCCGATTCGGTTTCTGGAAAAGACACCGAAGAACGCGCTGCGCATTCCTTTTCTGCGCAAGGTCTTCCCCGATGCACATTTCGTCTATCTCTATCGCGATCCTCGGGAAGTGCTGTCGAGCATGATCGAGGCGTGGTCGTCCGGGAGCTATCGCACCTACCCGCAATTGCCAGGCTGGAGCGGCCCGGATTGGTCGTTGTTGCTGGTTCCGGGCTGGCAGCAGTTGATCGGCCGACCGTTGCATGAAATTGTAGCCAGGCAATGGGAGATCACGACGCGGACGTTGCTGGACGACCTCGCCGACGTCGAAGCTGATCGCATCCACCTCATTCGCTACGATCAATTTGTTGCCGATCCGCAAACCGAAGCGCAGCGTTTGTGTCGCGAACTCGATATTGAATGGGACGTGCAGTTGCAAGCGAATTTACCTCATTCGCGACACACGTTGACGGCGCCGACGCGTGAGAAATGGCGCCGCCACGAGCTCGAAATCAATGCAGTCCTGCCGTTGATTGAAGCCACGCGCGTCCGCGCCGAGGCGGTATTTCGTAAAAGATAGCATTTCGTTCAGCTAACGCTGCAGTTCAATCAGCACAATGGGGCGTTCCACTCTTGCCGTGCGACGCGATCGGGCTTCGCCCGTTCGCCATGGCAATCGATCCGTCAACGATTCAAGGAGCTGACCCCATGGCTGCAAGTAAACCCTTCGTCTCCGATATCAAGAACATCCGCAAGCGCGCCCGTGAGCATATCGAACGCGGCGCGGTAACCGATGGCTACAAAGCTGATCGCGAGACCGTCATCAAGATTCTCAACGAAGCGCTGGCGACGGAGATCGTTTGCGTATTGCGCTACAAGTACCATTACTACATGGCGTCAGGGATCAACGCGCAGAGCGTAGCTGCGGAGTTTCTTGAGCACGCCAACGAAGAGCAAGGCCATGCCGACCGCATCGCCGAGCGTATTACCCAACTCGGCGGCGCGCCAAACCTTTCGCCTGAAGGACTGCTCACGCGCAGTCATTCCGACTACGTCGAGGGTGATGACCTGGTCGACATGATCAAGGAAAACCTCGTTGCCGAACGTATTGCGATCGACAGCTACCGGGAAATTGTTGCCTATCTCGGCAATGCCGATACAACCACGCGCCGCATCATGGAAGAGATTCTCGCGGTCGAGGAAGAGCACGCTGATGACATGAACACGCTGCTTGAGGAGCTAGGCAAGAAAGGCGAGCCAGCAAAGCCGGCCAATCGTAAGGATTCGGCTCAGGCCTCGAAAGTGAAAGCGAAGGGCAAGAAATAATCGCGTTCGAATCGGAAAGTCGCCTTCAAGAGTGAAGGCGATAATCGAATCGTTCGACAAGCAAACGGTCGTGTTCGGCAACGAGCGCGGCCGTTTCCGCGCTGTAGTAATCGGCAAACGCGTTGTGGCTTGTCGCGTTTCGTGGTGCCGCTTGTTCGATGAAGTCTCGCAGCGGAGGGTTCAGCGCGCCTTCGATGCCGTCAAGAAAATGAAGCAGATCGTTGCGCAGATTGTCAACGCGACCGATTGTTGTCTTGAGTGTGTCACTACCGTACATGTAGTCGAAGAGATAACTGTACAAACCGTGGCCGCTGTCGCGAATCGGTGCGAGCGCGAATCCCGGTAGATTCAGGCCATGATTACCGTAGGATTTCGGCAGGGTCGTGAGCAAAATGTCGAGCTTTTCACTGCCGCTGCCGAGAGCAAGCAGGTTACGCAACGTCCCCGAGAAATCCTGTGAGCGATTTTCACTGGCGACCCGAAACAATGCATTCGGTTGCGCCATCTGCGACTGGAAGGCAAACCAGGAAACGTAGTAGCTCCATGGATTGCGCACGAAACCCAGCACCGGCAGATGCGCGAATTCGCGCGGGATCATGCTGTGCGGCAAGTGATAGCCGAGCATCTGCGCACCAGGGCAGAAGCGCATCAGGCATTCGTTGACGAAAGTTCCGCCCGATTTGTGCAAGTGCAGATAGACGAATTTTTCGGTGACGATCATGCGTGACGGGCTTGCATCTGTCCTGCGAACAACGTTGATTCGATATCCGGCTTGGCCTGGCCAAGATTGCGATCCGCTCGCGCGAGCAATTCAACCAGGGCAGGGCTTGAAAGAAAGTCGCCAATCATGTGCAGGCGCGAGTGTTCGGCGTCGCCGTTGACCACGCCATGTCCGGTGCTGTTGTTGAGGGCCCAGATTTCGCCCGGTTCCATGTGGTAGTTGAGGCCCGCGCAATACATCCAGACATGCGCGTTGGTCGTGATCGGGAAATGCAGACGAATCGTCTTGCTGAAATAATCGGCCTGGTCGATATGCGGCGCAATCACGGCTCCGGCTGGCAGCATCGCCAGCAGGCAGCGCATCGGCTGCGCCGGGATGCCTTTCGTGATCAGTTCGCGCAGACAAGGCAGATGATCGAGGGCCTCGCGATCCTCAACCGGTAGATCCCCCTCGGCCGGCGCATGCCCGCGCAGGAAGATGGCCTGAGCCGGGTTGTGCACACCAACCCGACCTCCCCGACTACCCCACAACTGTTCCGGAAGCGCGCCGACTTCGGCACGTGCGCGCTCGACATCGAAACTCAGCGGCAAGCGTGCGCAGCCGCCGATCAGGGCGATCTTGTCGAGCAACGGTTGGTCAGGCAAGGTCAACATGGGGCGTCGGATCCACGGTCACTGCAAGCTGCATTCTATCGCGCACTGGCGAATCCGTTGCGCGAGGCCAAATCCACTGTGTGAGCGCGACATGGCCGAGAGATGACGCGAGCTGATTGCGGGTTAGACTTCAGCCATGCGCTATCAGTTTGATCAATTCATTTTCGATGGTGACAACGCGCAGCTCAGCGGCCCGGACGGGGAAATTGCGCTGCGTCCGATCACGGTTCAAGTGCTCCGCTATCTGCTTGAGAACGCGCAGCGACTGATCGGGCACGAAGAATTGCTCGATGAGGTCTGGGGACGTCAGGCGGTCAGTGTCGGGGTCGTTTCGCAATCCATCCGCGAACTTCGCCAAGCGCTCGGGGATTCGGCCAGAAATTCGATCTACATTGAGACCAAGCACAAGCTCGGCTATCGATTCATCGCACAGCCTCAGCTGATGGGCGAGGTTGCATCGATTGAGCAACGCATGCAGGCCAACTCGGCGCCGCGAGCTGAGTCGATGGCGCGCGCAACGACTCCTGCAAAACCCGCGAACTATCGACTGGGCGTGGCCATCGCTGCGCTGGTACTCAGTGCATTGATCGCGATCGTCTGGATTTACAAGTCCACGCGGACCAGCGCGGAAGAGAGAGCTTGGGCGACGATCGAACCCTTGCACGAGGGACGACCACGGGAACCCGAAGCGCTCGCGTGGTACGCACAAGGTCTCGAAGCATTGCGTCACGGCAATCTGCTGTCGGCGCACGAGAAGCTGGATCGATCGCTCAAGCGCGAACCTGCATCGGCCGCGGCGATGGTGGCGATGGCTGAGGTGCTGGCGCAGTCCGGCAATCTGCTTGAAGCCCGGGAATGGGTCAAGTCGGCGGCGGATTGGGTCGCTTCGTTGCCGAGAGCGTCGCAGCTGCGTCTTGAGGGATTTCGCGCAGGCCTCGACTATCGGCATGCTGACGAGATCGCCGCATGGCAGGCATTGCACAAGCTTGATCCTGGTGACAGCGACGCGGGATTCCATCTGCTCGATGCGCTGATCAATGCCGGGCGAAGAGCCGATGCTGAGCACCTGCTCGATCAACTGTCAGTGCAGCAAGCACCTGCGCTCGACGGTCCGCGACTGGCATTGATGAGCGCAAAACTCGCGGCCCTGCGCGGCGACCATCACATGCGTGTGCAAGCGGCGCAAGAAGCCCTCGCAAAGGCGGGCAATGATACCGAGCGTATCGATGCGCTGCTCGAATTGGCGATGGCCGAGCTACTTGGTGGGCGCATGCCAGCCATCAGGCAAACGCTTGAGAGAGCCGATAATTTGCTCATCACGACGCCCTTGCCGCGTGCCCAACTGCGTCGCCAGATGATTGCGGCGACGTTGCTCCGCGTGGAAGGTCAGTATGCCGAATCGATCGCGACGTTCGACGCGGTCGAAAAGTCGGCGGCATCGCTGGGCCAGCGCAAGCTCATTGTCGAAGCGCGCCGCGAGGCAGCCTTCGTGATGTCCGAAGCCGGCGATCAGACAAAGGCCATCAGCGCGTTGAAATCGGTGCGCGATGAGCAGACGCCAATGGGCGATCCGCGTGCTCTCGCGAGCACGCTCGATGTCCTTTCGATTGTCGAGCAACGCGTCGGCGATCTCACCGCTGCTGAGGCGTCGGCTCAGGCTGCATTGCAGGCCTATCTGGATGCCGGCGATTTGACCGGCGAGGCTTCCGCGCGCAACACCCTTGGCATGTTGCATGCGCGCTCGGGTCGCGCCGCCGACGCGCAGGAACAATGGGAGAAGGCGCTCGCGTTGTTCGTCGGCAATGCCGATCGCCGTGGCGAAGCGACGGCGCGCAGCAATCTGGCCATCCTCTATGCACGTGCGGGACGCGTCGACGCCGCGCGCGATGCCAACGAGGCTGCCTTGGTCGCATTCAAGGCGGTCGATTCCACGCCTGACATCGCCCGGCTGCAGTTCAATCTTGGTGTGCAGGATCGGCGTGCCGGCCGAATTCGCGCTGCGGAAACGCGGTTTCGCGAGGCGCTCGATGCATTCACGCAGATTGGCGCCGAGGATTCCCGCCTGCAAGTCGTTGCCAGTCTCGGCGAGTTACTCCTTTTGCGTGCCGATCTGGATGGCGCCGCGTCACTGCTTTCGGCGGTCGAATTCAGCGAGCGGACAGCCGTGTCACGGCGCGCGGCGATTGAAACAGCGCGGGCTCGCGAGGCGGCATTGCGCGGTGAAAATGAAACCGCCGGCGCGGGCTTCAGACTCGCATTGCAGTTGCGTCAGCAAGCAGGTTTGACCGATTGGGCCCGCATGAGTGAGCTCGATCTGGCCGAGCTGGCTGCTCGACAAGGACAGCTCGGTGATGCCGAGCAATCCGCACGCGAATTGCGCCGGGCCATGCTCGAAGCGAAGGATGCTCATGCCGGCGTGCAGGCGGGTGTGCTCCTTGCAGGCGCGCTGTCGGCGCAGGGGCGCGACGAGCACGCGGGAAATACGCTCGATGATCTTGAGAAAGAACTCCTCGACAATCCCGATGCCTTGCTGACCTTGCGTGTCGATCTGTTGCGCGCCTCATTGCGAGATGCGGACAGGCGTGGCGCGTTTGAGCATGTCGCCGCACGCGCGAGGGACGTTGGCTTCGAGCTCCTCGCGTTGCGCGCCGACCTGCTCGCCGATGGCGCAAACGCTGAAAATGCGCGGACCGAACTCGGACGACGCGGTGTCGCGGTGAACGGGATGCCGCCGCCTATTCCGTACTGAGCCTCGATCTCGCCCCAGGCAAACAGGCTCCCGAAAAGGCCATAGCGGAAAATTTCAGAAGAATTTCAGAACTCCTTCATGTCTTTCTAGAGAGGTCACAGCATCTTCGGGCTCTTCACCAAAAGCATGAGGAGAGTCCGATGCGTCGCATATCTGGAGCCGGGATCGATCGCCTGTTTGATCCGGGATCACTGCTGTACCTGGGCTTCCTGGCAATCGTGATGTTGCTTTCAGGCTCGCTGCGAGCCGCCGAACCGCTCTCGTGCAGCAATCCAGTCGAAGGCCACTGGCCATACGGACCAGGCTATACCGTCGAAGGCTGGCTCGGGGGCGGCGAAAGCCTGCTGCTGGTCGGTAACGGCTCGGTTCTGAGCGTGATCAATGCCGCCGATCCATCCAACTTGACGATGCTCGGTGAGGTGTCGGTATCCGATGGGGTGCGCAGTATCGCAATCTCCGCGGACGGTAACCTGGTTGCTGTTTCGGACTGGCGCAGCAAGGTCCACCTCGTTGATATCAGCAACCGCGCAGCGCCTCAAGCACGTGGCAGCGTACAGACTTCAAGCTACGGGCAGCCATATGGCCTGGCGATCGCCGGCAATCGGTTGTACGTGGCAATCCGCGATGTCGGCCTCGGTGTATTCAATATCGCTGATCCCGACAGCGTCGTCTTGCTCGGGGCCACGGCCAGTTCCGGGACGAACTTCGTATTTGACCTCAAGGTGCGTGGCAACTATGCCTACCTTGCCGATGATGTCGAAGGCGTCAGTGTCGTCGACATCAGCAACCCGGCTACTCCGACCTATGTCGGTGCATTTGCAGGATCGACACTCGCCTCGCGCATCGTCATCGAAGGCGCTCGTGCCTATGTTGCGCGGCGCGGCGAAGGGTTCGATATTCTCGATTTGACCGTACCAACTTCGCCCACCCGGCTCGGCACGTTTGATACGCCTGCCATCGTCTATGGGGTACAAACGCTCGGTGCGAATCGCCTGCTGGTCGCCGATGGCTATGGCGGTTCGACGGTCTATGACATCAGCAACCCGGGCGCACCGGCAGCGCTCGGTGGCGAATCAGAACCGGTCTACGGCGTGGCCGCGATCGGCGATCATGGATTCACGCTTCCTGATTCTTCGAGACCCTCGCATTTGCGCGCGATCAACTTCAGCAACCCGCTCGCGCCAGTCGTTCGCGATAGCATCAATTTCTACAACAATACGGCCGAAGTGCGCGTCGTCGGCTCGCGTGTCCTCGTCGCGCAGGGCGACAGCGGAATGAGCATTCTCGATCTGTCGAACCCGCAGGAGCCGGTTCGCGTAGGCGGCTACTTGGCGGGCACCGATAGCGTCACCGATGTCGAATGGGTCAACGGGCATGCCGTCGTTGGTAGCTCGGGCAAGCTCGATATCGTTGATGTAGCCAACCCGGCGAGCCCGCAGCTAGTCTCGACCATCACCGTATCCGATCTCCTGCTCGATCTCGATCGCAACGGCAATCGCCTCTTCGCAACCTGGGGATTCCACGGCTTGAAGATCTACGATCTCTCAAACCCGGCCGTGCCAACCTTGCTTGGCACCTTCCTGCCAGCCGATGGGGCTATTCGGGTCGCGACTCAGGGCAATTACGCCTTCGTCAGCGATCAGACCTACCACGTGCGCGTCATCGATGTGTCGAATCCGGCTTCGCCACAGCAGGTTAGCCAGCTCGCGCTTTCCTCGTTCATCGAGGACGTTTCGATCGAAGGTTTTCATCTCTACATTGCAACGCAGCTGCAAGGTGTGCGCGTGTTCGACGTTTCCGTTCCGAGTGCGCCAATCGAAGTATCGAATATCCCTTTTTCGCCCGCCATCGCCAATAGCCTGGCCGCCCGCGGCAATCGCCTTTACGCGGTTGCGGGCGAATACGGTGGCTTGCGCAGCTTCGATACCGGCCTGCCGTCATCGCCGATGTTCATCGATGAATGGCAGACACCGGGTGAGGCGGTGTGGATCGACATGGCCGACGACACGATCGCGATTGCCGAGGGGTCGTTGGGCGTACGTACACTGAGTTGCGCCGCACCAGCAAATGACGCGCTGTTCAAGAATGGCTTCGAATGACGGATGGGAAGGGCGGCGCTAGCATTCTGGCCGCGTCTGCATTCAATCAGCGTCAATCGGATCATCTTTGGCCGTAACGGAAACGGGCGGACTTGGTCCGCCCGTTTGGCGCTGATGTTGTGCTCCGCTTGATTGCGCAGGCAACATCTACTCCGCTCTAAGCCGGAATTCATACGCGATCATTGCTTGTGATCGGCGTCGGCTTTTTCTTCGATGGCCTGTTTGGCCTTGTCCTTCGCCATACCTTTGGCTTTGTCCTTGGCCATGTCGGTCGCGGTATCGGTCATCTTCTGCGCTACGGCCTTGGTTTGGTCTGCAATGGTCGCCTGGATGGCAAGGCCGAATGCGCCGATCGAAGCGATCAGGAGTAATGATTTTCGAGTATTTATAGGGATTTCCCAATGTGTTGAAAACACCGCCGTTACGGAGCTTTTTGCCGTGGATAAGAGATTTCATCGAACGACGATATCCGATCACCATAGTACCGGACAACCTAATGTATGTTTCTGTAACACTTGTGTTTGCATCGCGTACTTTCGCCATCAAGTTCGGGACTGATTTTGCAGGTCATTCTCAACGGCTGTGACGACTCTTCACTGCGTCGACAAGCGAAACAAACATAGATGTAAAAGAGTTAAATGACATTTACATATACGCCTCCGAAACGCCTGATGCGCCGGAGCTTTCATGCGTTTCCGAGATCACAGAAGGCTCAAGATTCCGAATTCCTATTGATTCGGTGCGTGAATAGTCACGAAATATTCTCCCAGGGCACGGGAAATCAGGGGCAAGTTCCACCCATTTCCGTTCGTGGTGAGCCGAGCCCGGCCCGAGTTTGTCGAAGGGAACCATGAGCGAATGTGAGCGGAACGGCTCGCCAACTTGGAATCTCCCTTCGATGAGCTCAGAGCTTGCCCTGGACTTGATCCGGGGGTGAAAGGTTGGCCCGAATTTTTACTGCGAAGTCGTACTATTTTGGCAGCGAATAAATAGGGCCAAATCAACCGTCGAATCCATCGAAAAATATCGAATCCGCATCGAGCAGCGGATAGCGATGCCCGAGCAGGGTCAAGCGCGGATCGCGGGGCGGCAATCGGGTCAAAGCGCCGCCGCCGATCAGGTCGGAGGTTGAACTCAGAACGCTACCCGAATTGATCGTGTCCATGGCATAGGTATTGCGCCAAGTAGCCCAGCTCATGTTCATCGGCGAGCCACCGCACTCGGTATCGGTCATGGCATTGCTGCTCGTGGTTTCGAGCCGATTTGCAGAGGCCTTCAGTTGCGTGGCAAATGCGGCGGGCACGGTGTTCAGGCATGAGGCCCAACCGTAGGGGGCAGTTGAGAAGTGAATCAGGTTTCTACTGAGTCGCGTATCGCGGCTGTCCGGGTTGAACACGCCCCAGCGCAGCACGATGCCGCGATTGACGAGGGTATTGTGGTGAACATCGTGCTCGGCCATATCGCCTAGCTGACCACCGAGCATCACGCCGCTGTTGATGAACAAGTTGTGGTGTATGTGTACTTTCGAAGAGCCGTGCTGTGCAGAAATTTGCACGCCAAAGCTATTGGCAAATTCCGGTGTGTATTCGAAATAATTTTCGCGATAGACATTGCGTTGCGAATTGTCCTTGTCGTGCATTCCATGCTCGCTGCTGATCAGGCGCACCTGGTTGTTTTCAAAAATCGAATCGCCCGCATCAAACAGCGTAGTCGCGTATCCGGCCGGATAACTTCCGAACTCGTTTTCCTGCATCAGGATGCGGTGTCGGGTTTCACCGCCGCCCCAACCGTGGACGAAAGCGGGGTTCTCGGTGCTGTCCAGCACGGTGCCATCGAGGAACCGCAGATGTCGAAGCACCACACCCGGAGGTGAGGGATCACTGACGATTCCATATTGGCGAACATTGGCAATATCGATACCCTCGATGCGTGCGGTGGGCGACGCATCAATCCTGACCAGAATGTTACCGGTACCGTTGAGGTCGATCCTTGCCACTTCGTCCGGATACGCCATCACCTGCGTCGCATGCCCATCGAGAAGTGCAAAATTTCCGAGGTACGTCCCTTTGCGCAACAGCAACGCTTGCCCAGGCGTGCTTTGCGTCAGCGCATAAGA
>JBDSPX010000025.1:0-6110 GCA_039930065.1 Dokdonella sp. | reverse complement strand
TACCAGCGCTTCCTGCCATTCAAGGGCGGCAAGAAGCACCAACCCCAGGATGCCTATTGCCTGCGCTGCATGCCGCAGGTGCACGGCGCGGTGCGCGATGCCTGGGCGCAAGCCTGTCGCATCATTGATATCGAACTCAACTCGGTCACCGACAATCCGCTGGTGTTCCCGGATGCCGAGAATCCGCGTTACATCGAGGATCAGGTGATCTCGGCCGGACACTTCCACGGCATGCCGCTCGCGCTCGCGATGAGCTATGTGAAGGCGGCAATTCCGGTGCTCGCCTCGATCTCCGAGCGGCGCTTGAACAAGCTCGTCGATCCTGCCAACAACGATGGCTTGCCGGCGTTCATGATCGGCAATGAGGATGCCACTGATTCGGGTTTCATGATCGTGCAGTACACGGCCGCGGCCCTGGTCAACGATATGGCGACGCGTGCGCATCCGGCCTCGGTGTACTCGATCCCGACCAGCGCAAACGCTGAAGATCACGTCTCGATGGGTACCAACGAGGCGCGTCATGTGCTTGAGATGACCGAGGATCTCGGCCATGTGCTCGCGCTCGAGTTGTACACCGCGGCACAGGCGCTCGAGTACCGGCAGGATATGCTCAATGCGGCACGTACTCTCGCGGAACGTGGTGACGGCACGGCATTGGCGGCGAAGATCTGCAATGCGCCACGCGAGGATCATCCGAGCCGAGCGGCGTTCGAGGGCGAGATCAACGATCTGATGAAGGCCTTGTCCGAGGCAGGTGAATTCCATGCTGGCGTTGCTGTGCGCAAAGCCCACGCGACGATCCGCGAACACATCGATTTCATGCGGCGCGACCGCGCGATGGATGGCGATGTGCGGCGCATCTGCGAACTGGTTGCAAGCAACGCATTGCTGTGGGATCAGCCATGACCGAGTGGGTGCGCATCTGCCATACCGCAGAACTGTTGCCCGGTGAAGTCCACACCGGATGGGATGGCGATACGCCAATTGCGGTGTTCAATATCGATGGCGATTTGTATGCGCTGGAAGATATCTGCACACACGATGGTGCCGAATTGACTGGTGGGCCGATTCACGGTTTCGAAGTGGAGTGTCCGCGTCACGGCTCACGATTCGATGTGCGAACAGGCGAAGCACTGAATCCACCCGCCTATCTGCCGACGGCGAAATTTCCGGTCAAGGTCGAGGACGGCTGGGTCTATTCGCGCGACGATCGTTGAGAGGACACCTCCTTTGTAATGAAGGGGAAGCATCGCGGCTGAAGCCGCTTCCCACAGTAGGGCGGCAGATATCCCGCCTTGTGTGCTCTCGTTCCAGCATGCGCGCAAACTTTCTCGGCTGACGGCGGGATACGCTTCGCTTTCGTGGGAGAGGCCTTTAGGCCCGATGCCGTTCGTCACGATGTGAGAAAGCGCATCGCCCCCCAAGAGAGGACAAGCGGCTTCAGCCGCTTCCCACAGAAAGTGCCGTGACTCGGCATGTCGCTGTCAAACCGGTTCGAAGCGATTGGCATCACGATTTTTGCGCACATGTGCAGGATTCCATATACGCCCATTCATCGCAATATATACACCATCGGGCAAGCTCTGTACGGCGCCGACCGCACAGCCGACGTTGAACACGGCATCGGAGCCCTGGAAGCGTGCGGGATTGAGCGCGCCGGTCAGCACGATAACCTTGTCCTTGATGCTGCTGAGTACGTTTGCGGTCTCTACCATCGTGTCGGTGCCATGGGTGACCAGCACATGCCGATGCGGTTGCGCTTCGATCAGGCGACGCAGCAGGTCGCGATCAGACTCATCGAGATGCAGACTGTCCTTGCGCAGCGCGGGCAGCACATCGAAAGTGAAGGCGACGCCGAGCGCTTCGAGGATCTTGCCTATTTGCGGATCGCCGATTTCATAGGCTGATTTGTCGTCGAAATAGATCTTGTCGATCGTGCCACCGGTGGTGACGATGGAAAGGTGTTGCATGGGAATCCTCGTTCGAACGATGGGATGATCAGGCGGGTGGATCGAGCAGGTCGATCGCATGCGAGGCGTTCGACGTGTCGAGTTCGACCAAGCCGCGCGAAACGAATCGCGCGAGGGCCAGCGACGGTCGGATGTCACCGGTTTCCTTGATGGAATAGGCCGCTTGCCGACACAGCAACGCAGCCGCCATGCTGCGCGAGAGGGTGATGGCCAGGCCACGCGCGCCAGCCTGCATGGTATCCGCACTGGCGGCGTTACGATGCAGCCATTCATTGGCCTGCTTGAGTGCCGAACAGACGCTCATCGCATGCGATTGCAGGCTTGCCGACGCGTTTGCCTTGAGGATCTCATCGAGCATCGCATTGGCGGACTCGAGCAGTGGCTCGATGCCGACGCTACTGATCGCGCGCAAGCTATCGAGGGCGAGCACATTGGTCGTACCTTCCCAAATCGGATAGACCTGGGCATCACGCAGCAATTGTGGAATTCCGCTGTTCTCGATATAGCCGGCACCGCCAAAGGCCTCGCAGGTCTCGGAGGCAATGCGTACAGCGAGCTTGCCGGTCCATAGCTTGGCCAGCGGCGTCAACAGACGCAGCAGGGCGAGTTCATTGTCGTCAGCCATACCGCATTCGCTGCGTCCGAGCAGATGGGTAACGTGGAAAACCAGCTGGAAGGCAGCCTCGAATTCGGCCTGCATGTCGGCAAGGGTTGCCGCATGCAGGGGATGCTCGATCAGGCGCCGACCAAACGCTTCGCGCTGATGGGCGTAGCTCGTGGCCAGCGCGATGCAGCGGCGCATGGTCGCCAACGCGCCCACCGCATTCCAGGTGCGCGTCACATTGAGCATCGGCGTAATCAGGCGAACACCGCGTGTGAGGCCGTTGACCGGTGTTGCGAGCGCGCCATCCAGATGAATTTCCGCCGTGGCCAATTCGCGCGTGCCGAGCTTGTCCTTGAGTCGGTCGATGCGAATGCCGTTCCAGCGACCGGCTTCGTCATGCGTCTCCAGATAGAACAGGGCCAGCGCATCTGCGCCTTCGCCGGCGCCTTGCGGGCGCGCGAGGGTCAGCGCCATCTCGCCGACCACGGCCGAGGTGAACCATTTGCGCCCGTGCAATCGATAGCGGCCATTGCCTGCAGGTCGCGCCTCGGTCTCGCTGTTACCCACATCCGAGCCACCCATCAACTCGGTCATCCATTGACCGGACAACCACAGCCGGGACGGATCACGCGAGGTGAGGCGCGGCACTGCGCGTTCAATCAGTGCCTCGTTGCCGGATGCTTTCAGGGCCGTGGCGGCGCCGTCGGTCATCGCGAGTGGACAGGTATAGAATTCGCTCGCGATGTGATGCAGGTAGACGCGTGCAAACTGGTCGCAGCGCGCGAACTCGCCGTTCGTTGGATCATGACCGGCGGCTACGAGACCGTAGCGCGCAGTCATTTCAGCACCGCGCTGCCACACGGGTGTCGATTCGATGCGATCAATGCGCTCGCCCCAGGCATCGAATTGGGTCAGTGCGGGTTCGGCACGCGGGCACGAACGAGCCTCGTCCCAGGCGAGTGCGGCATGTGCACCGAGCGCATCGAGGTCATCATGGATCGTCGAGCGTAACGACGGCGGCAGGGCGCGATCCAGCCACGCCTGCAGGACGCGATCGCTGAGGTGCTGATTGCCGAGTGTCGGCGCGGTGGGATGGTTGGCCATGGTGCGAGATTATAGCTCGCAGCCGAAACATCCCTCCGCTTTCCCGATCAAGCCTTCTTCGCGCTGCGCGTGATCCAGCCCAGGGTGCCGATCAACAATACGCACAAGATGATTTCGATCCACGCGGGCAGTCGCATCGAGGGGATCGAATAGGCGGCGACCACGCCGTGACAGAAATAGGCCAGGCTGATGATGCCGATCCAGAGCAGGGCGCGCTTTGCGCCGCGACGCAAGGCGAGCAGCGGCAGCAACAACGGTGGCAAGGTGAATGCGAGGGCGAGACCGATCTGACCGTTCGCGGGAGGCGCAAGCCAGGTGTGCCAGACGAGTTGCAGGATAACCAATCCGGCCCAGGCGATGAAACCGCAGCGCATCGCCATCATCGGCCTGCTCCAAGTCGCGTGCAGGTTTCCGCGACGCGCCGACCAAGGCTGCGCGCGAGAATGCGCTCATCCTCGCTGAGCGGGTTTTCGCCGTCTGCGCCTGAGACATGACTCGCGCCATACGGCGTGCCGCCGGTGGTTGTCCTGTTCAGTGCCACCTCGGTGAAAGGAATGCCGACGATCAACATGCCGTGGTGCAGCAGCGGCGTCATCATTGAGAGCAGGGTGCTTTCCTGGCCGCCATGCATGGTCGCGGTCGACGTGAATACGGCGGCGGGTTTGCCGACGAGGCTCCCCGAAGCCCATTCGGCAGCGGTTGAATCGATGAAATGCTTGAGCGGGGCCGCCATGTTGCCGAAACGGGTCGGACTGCCGAGAACGAGTCCGACACACTCCTTTAGATCATCGCGGCTGACATATGGCGCGCCGTCTTCGGGTACCGGCGGTTGCGCCGTCTCGGTCACTGGTGAGACCGGAGGCACGCAGCGCAGACGCGCGCGCATGCCCGAGACTTCCTCGATCCCGCGAGCAATCAGGCGCGCGAGTTGCGCCACCTTGCCGTGGCGGCTGTAGTAGAGAACCAATACGTCAGGCATTCGTGAATTGTGTCCGCGGCAGTGAGTGTTTCGGATTGGCCGCATCGCGCCGTTAGGCTAGTCTGCGTGGATGAATCCGATTATCTTCAAGTCTAGCTTGAGTCGAGAGCGAAGCCTCGCCTTTCTCGAATTCACCTGGCATCGCTTTGTGGAGGATCGCTGCCTGCAGACGGCCGGTGCGCTGGCTTTCACGACCCTTTTCGCGCTGGTTCCGTTGACGGCGGCGATTCTCGGAATCCTCGCCGTCTTTCCGGTCTTCGAGGAATGGCGCATCAAACTGACCAGTTGGGCATTCAATAATTTTGTCCCGGCCGCGGGTGATGTCATCCAGACCTATCTGACAGAATTCGCGGCGAACGCGAGCAAGGCGACGGCCATTGGCGTGCTCGTACTCGTGTTCAGCGCGATTTCCTTGATGATGAGCATCGAAGACGCGTTCAATCGCATCTGGCGGGTCAAGAACAATCGTGGCGCGACGTCGCGGTTCGTCATCTATTGGACGGCGCTGAGTCTTGGACCGATGTTGCTGGTAGCGACGCTCGCGATCAGTTCGTATCTGGTCGCGCTGCCTTTCATTGATGCCGCTGCCACGCAATGGTCGATCAAGGAGCGGCTGCTTTCGGTCTTGCCTTTCATGATTGTCTGGGTCGCGTTGAGCACGGCTTACACGGTGATTCCGAATCGTCCGGTGCGCTTCCGCGATGCGGCCATAGGCGGATTGATCGCGACGATCCTGTTTGAATCGGCCAAGCACGGCTTTGCCTGGTACGCCAGCGACATGGCCAATTACCAGCAGGTTTATGGTGCGCTCTCGATCGTGCCGATCTTCTTTTTGTGGATGTACCTGTCGTGGATCATCGTGCTGTTCGGCGCGTCGATCACGGCATCGCTGTCGGCGTTCGACTATCGACATGCGGACGATCGTATTTCAGCCGATCAGGAGCTCACCGGCTTGCTGCGCGTGCTCGGACAGCTCGTCGCGGCCCATCGCGATGGGCGCGGCCTGCACAGTGATGAACTCCTGCAACGCGAGCCGTATCTGACTGACGACCTGCTGCAGCGTTATCTGGCCGATCTTTGCGAAGTCGCCGTGATTCGACGAACCGAAACCGGCGAATGGATTCTTTCGCGCGATTTGACCGGCATCAGTCTGCTCGATCTGTACCAAGAGAGCGGCTACCGATTGCCGATCGGCAATCAATCCTTGCCGGGCGATGCCTTGACCGAGCCCAGCGAAAGCCCCTTGCAGAAATTATCCATTACGTTGCGCGAAAAATTGAACGTGCCGCTGGCAACCTGGATTCCCGTTCCAGGCGAATCGCCTCCCCTCACTTCGGAAAAACTCGGATGAATTCACGAATCCCATTCATGCTGGGCGCCTTGATCGCACTGCTCGCGATTCCGTCGCATGCCGCAACCTCTGCCACGCCTGCGCTCAAGATCGAAACCATCG
>JBDSPX010000024.1:0-5482 GCA_039930065.1 Dokdonella sp. | reverse complement strand
TTGATCAGGGGGTCGTCGATGTTCGTCTCATCCGTTTTTATTGCCGCCGCGGTTCTCTCCTCTTCTCGCTTTGGTCCGCACGACATGGTGCTCGTTGAGAAGGAAGGCACGGGAGCGCGTATCACCGCTTATGGTGATGGGCAGGTCGTCAAGATCGATGCGCAGGATTTCGAGGTCGAGGATTGTCTGGAAGTGCTTCGTGATGGCATGAATCCGGGCCGCTGCCTGTTTTCCGAAGGGGGTCAGATCACCCTCAAGCGCGATCCCAATGGCACGCGTTTCACTTTTCAGGATGCCGGAAAAGGCAGCATCATCGAGTTTGTCGTCTATCCGCCAGAGCGGTTGCGTGCGGCCAAAGCGCTGGCAAGCCCCTGATACGCCTCATCTCCAGAACCTCGGAAGTAAAGCCAGTGCGAAGATCGTCTGCCCTGCGCGCGCTGCAATAGCCGAGTCCTGACGCGACGGCTGGGGCACCGGCTTCCCGCGTTCGATGGGCAATCCGTTGCGCGCTTGACGCAGATCAATGCACCCCCGTGGTCGGCAGCTGAGCATCGGAGGATTGCCGATCCTGGTGCGCTCAATGGCCCTGGTCTCCTCGAAGCGAACGTTGCGCGGCATCATCCGAGCGTTATCGGCGTGCTTGATCCTGCTGGCCTGCCCGGTGTTTGTCCGCGCCGATCCGCTTCCAGCCACGCTGCGCGATTTCCGTCTTTCCGGAACCCAGGTTGGCGATGCGCATGCGCAATCGTTCCTGTCGCCGCACATCTGTGCAGCGTGCCATTCCAACACCGGTAGCAGCGGCGAACCGTATGCCAGCTGGAAAGGCAGCCTGATGGCCAATGCGGGTCGCGATCCGTTGTTCTTCGCCCAGCTTGCCACGGCCAATCAGGATGTCGCCCATGTAGGCACTTTTTGCCTGCGCTGCCATGTACCTATGGCTGTCGTCAGCGGCTCGGTCGAGGTGGCCGATGGCAGCGCGCTGAGTGAACGTGATCGTGATGGCGTCGATTGCCACTTCTGCCATGCGATGGTCGATCCACGCTACATGGCTGGATCGAGTCCGCCGCGCGATGCCGAGGTGCTTGGCACACTTGAATCGGCACCGGCGTTTACCGGCAATGCGATGTTTGTGCTGGATCCGGATGGCGTGCGGCGCGGTCCGCGTAGCGATGCACAACCTTCGCATGAACTGCTGGTGTCGCCGTATCACCGCAGCAGCGCCCTGTGCGGAACCTGCCACGATGTCGGCAATGTTGCGGTATCGCGTCAAGTCGATGGCAGTTATCGCTACAACGCGCTCGATACGCCGCCCGAGAGTGAGGATCTGGCCAGCCAGTTTCCGCTCGAACGTACTTATACCGAATGGAAATTATCGGCGTTTGCTGCCGGTGGCATCGCCATGGGCGGCCGCTTTGGCGGCGAAGGTGGCGACGTCGTTTCGAGTTGTCAGGATTGCCACATGCCGGTTCGTGCCGGTTTCGCCTGCAACATCCTCGCGCAACGAACGGATCTGCGCAGCCACGATTTCGCCGGCGCCTCGTCGTGGGTGCTCGATATCATCGGCCGTTACTACGTGAATGATGCCGAAGTCAATCAGGGCGCGTTGGCGATCGGAATGGCCGCTGCGAACGACATGCTCGGTCGCGCGGCATCACTGGAGTTGGCCCAGGATACCGGCGGCGTGTTGCGTGCGCGGGTGATCAACGAGAGTGGTCACAAGTTGCCGACCGGACATATCGAAGGCCGGCGCGCCTGGGTGCAAGTGCGCTTGCGCGATGGCGGCGGCCGACTTCTTCGTGAGTATGGAGGCTACGATCCGACCAGCGCCGAGCTCGATGAGAGTGCAACGATCGTCTACGAGATGGCCGTCGGTCTTTCCGATGCCGCGGCGGCGGCGAGCGGACAGACGTCCGGGCGCACGACTCACATGGCGCTGGCCGATACGATCGTCAAGGACACGCGCATTCCACCACGCGGATTCACCAACGCGGCCTATGTGGCGGCGGGCGCTCCTGCGGTCGGCCGTCACTACGCGGATGGTCAATTTTGGGACGATGCGCGTTTCTGGATTCCGCCAGCGGCGGTGACCGCCGAGGTGCGCGTCCTCTATCAAACCGTCACGCGTCACTACATCGAGGCATTGCGCGATGCGAATCACACCGACCACTGGGGCCAGACCCTGCACACGCTGTGGGAAGAAAGCGGTCGCGCCGCACCGATAACGATGGCTTCGGCGACGATCACGCTGAATGGTTTTTTGCGCGGCGACTTCAACGGCAATGGTCTGCTCGACAGCGCAGACGCCGTAAGCATGAGCGAATGCCTCGACGGCAGCGCAGACTCCGAACGCTGCCGCGCCGGCGACTTCAACGGCGATGGCATCGTCGATTGCGTCGACGCTGGGGCGATGATCTCGGCCTGGACCGGTTCGGATCCCGTGCCTGCATTTGCCAGCTGCCGCGATGAGATCGTGCATTCCATTCCGTTGTTGAATCCACGATGGTGGATCCTGCTGATTGCGCTGCTGGCGGTGATCGTCCGACGGACGCTTCACGCGCGCAGCAGGCTTCGGGCCTGACCTCGGTCAGCGGCAAGGGTTACGCGAGCCGCTTGCGCAACAGCATCGGTCAGCGCATCAAGAGTTCAATTTCCCTGACGAAAATCCGTCGGCTTGAGTTCGGCCGTGAGCCGGCGCACACGCTCCTGCAGATAGTCGAAATAGAGCTCGATATAGCTGATGCCATTCTCGTGATCAATCAGATACGGATTCATCAAGGTGTGGCGCAGGATCACCAGGCGATCCTTGCCATCCTCGTCGTTGAGCGACGCGGGATCCAGCTCGAGCGCATCGAGGATGCGGTGCATCTCGATATCGCCGAGCGCTTCGGCGCGCAAGGTCGTCATCGAACCAAAGAACTGCTTCAGCTGCAGCGGCTGACGCGGATCGGCACGCATGTCGTCATGCAGATGCCGGACGAACGCATTGGCAACTGCGACGCTACGATTTCCGTGCGGATTCAACGCAAAGCACACGAGATTGCTGTCCGGCTGGAAAGGCACCAAAGCCGTTACATGCGCCTGGTTGTCCTGGGCAAAACGTGTCGCGCGCTGATGGAACGCCTCGGCGGCGAGCAGGGTCTGTCGGGTCAGACGACCGAAGTGCAAATGGTTGAGCGGCAATACGCGATGGGTGACAAACACCGCGGCGGCATTTGCGCCGGACTTGGAACCTTCAGGAATGAATTGGCCGAGGCTGCGATAGCGTTCGAGATAGCTCTTGCTGCTCGCGCCGGAGAAGACATAGTCGGCTTCTTCCGAGAGCAAGGCGGTCACGCGGTGATCGCGACAGACAAATGCGCCGGTGCCGAATGGCAGATAGCCGAGCTTGTGCGGATCGATCGTGATTGAATCGGAATCGGCGAGGGCCGCGATCGCTGCATAGACCTCGGCTGCCGGAAACGCGTTGTAGCCTTTGGCGACTTCCGCGCGGCTACGCAGGCTGCCATCTTCGTTGCGGAACACGGTCGCGAGATAGCCACCCCATGCCGCATCCACATGCAACGAATGGCCCAAGCCCCGCGCCGATGCGCGATCGCGGGCCTGCAGCATCCGATCAACCGGATCGAAGGTGCCGTACTCAGTGGTACCGAGCACCGCGACCGACATCAGCACCGGTTGCCGATCACGTAAGCAACGCTCGAGAATTTCTTCGAGCGCATCGACATCGAGGCGCATGCCGCTTTCCGGCAATAATTCCATTTGTGCTCGACCCAGACCGAGCAACTTGAGGCCTTTGCTCCACGAGTAGTGTGCCGTCACCGGTGCGAGCACGATCGGCACACGCAGGCTGGCATGCCGCGCGAAGAATTCGACCAGACCCAGATGCTCGATACGCGCGTGCTGCACGCGCTGACGCCAGTGCTTGCGCGCGGCGGCGGGTTGCTGGGCCAGCCATTGCTGCCATTGATCGAGCAGGATCGTGGCCGCGCGCGGATGCAGGTTGAATGCGCTCCAGTCATCCTCGGGCAGGACCAGATCGGGCACCGCGGCAGCGCGCAAGGCAACTGGAAAAGCCTTCAACGCGAGGGCCAGGCGCAGCGCCTGATAATTGGCCAGGGTGCCGCCCGAGGTCAGATGGCCGAACGCACAATCCGCCTGCAAGGGATCATGTGTATAGCCGACCATCTGGGCGAGCTGCAGGCCGACCTGAACTTCCATGTCGACCGTGACGGGCGCCGAATCTTCGCTGACATTGTTCGGGTTGTACGGCAGGGTCAGGATCTGCGCGACCAATCCGGGCAGGAGCAGATCGGACACCATGTGGCCCATGTAGCGCGGACTGTGGAACGGCACCGATTTCTTCAACGATGCGGAGAGCTGATGCAGCTCGCGACGCATGCGCGATTCGAAAGCCAGATAGTCCGGATGGCGCGATGCTTCGGTCGAGATGGCCGGTGGATCTTCGGGATGGAAGTTGCGCCGCCAATAGACATGATCGCGCAGAAACTCGACGACGAGCTTCTCCAGCAGGCTGTCGTTTTCGCCATACGGGCCGAGGAAGCACGCATCGATGCGGTGGCGGGTCAGGGGTGATTCTGCGGGCATTCGGCTGTCATTCTTTCAGCGGGTTGAGGGGCCGAAAGGTCAGCTGTTTTGCGAGAGGCGGCACGAGCCGCCGCAACGCGTTGTCGATCCGGTTGCAGAGTGTGGCTTCAGTAGCAAAGCGTGGCCTTGATCCAGATCAGACTTGGCTGCGCTTGCGCCGCATGCGAGCTGATCCGCGGCCAGAATCAGGCTGCCTCGATAGCGTCGCCACGACCCCATGCATCAACCCGCTGGGTCAGCACTCTTACCCACCTCGGTACCCGCCGGATCCGTTGTTCCGTCCGCCGCATCAGGTCGTGCAAATCCACGCTGGATGCCGACAATCGCCAGCAGGGTCAGCAAGGCGGCGACCACGAGGCCCACATAAACATGCACGGTGGCCGCGGCCATCGCGTCACGAAGGTAGTCGGCCAGCACGTGAGAAGTCGCGGGGTCGTGAATGCTGCGAATCACCGCGTCCATGTTTGCAGGGGCATGCTCGGACATCGATGGCGGCACACGCTCAAGCGCAGCGCGCATCGCATGATTGAAGATCGCTCCGACTAAAACGGCACCGAGGCTCATACCGAGATAACGCGAGAACATGTGCGCACCGGTGATCACACCGCGCTGGCCCCAACCCACGGCCGATTGCAGGGAGACGAGGATCGGTGTCGACATCAGACCGAAGCCCGCACCGAGCAGCGCGTGCATGACCACCAGTACCGGAACGGACTGCGGCTCGGGCAACAGCACAAAGGAAAGTGTGGCGAGCAACGCCAGCACGGCGCCGATCAAGGCGGTATTGCGGAATCCGATGCGCAGATACACGCGGCCTGACAAACTCGAAGCCAGCGGCCAACCAAGGCTGACCGTCGCTAGCAGCAGACCGGCGGCG
>JBDSPX010000023.1:0-3268 GCA_039930065.1 Dokdonella sp. | reverse complement strand
GAGTGGAAGCGCTCGCGCTGGCTCATAAAGGCCAAAGCACCGGACGTGTGGCCACCCGCACAAATTAGTGGAATCGTCGCGAGATGCGCACGAATCTGATCGGTATCGGCGGATGGATCGAGTGCGCGCAGGCGGCTTTCGTCGAGCTCGATGCGCGCTTCAAGAACGCGCGCCTTCACGCTCGAAAGAATCACCCCGACATTGATGAACTCCTCGCGCTCGGGGCGAGGTACGACACGCACAATTGCGTAGTCATACCAGATCGGCGCGAGCACGGATGGCCTCCTCGACAAAGGCACGCGGCGCCGTGATGCGGTCGAGCAAATAGTCGGCATAGGCCTGACGGTGCGCAGCCACATCGTCGAATGGCGACTCACCGATCAGCCAGGATTCCGGAATCAACGCAACAATGGCGTTGATCAGGACGGGTGTAGTTTTTTCCGCGAGCTGCACATCGACGTCAGCCAGACGACTGGCCAGCGGCAGCAGAACGTGATCCTTGATCTGCACGAACGGCTTGCGGCTGCGAGCGGGCACATCATCCCAGCCATGATGAAAATACAACGCAGCGCCATGATCGATCAGCCACAGCTTGCGATGCCAGGTCATCATGTTGGCATTGCGCGGCGTGCGATCAACATTGCTGACATACGCGTCGAGCCAGACGATGCGCGAAGCGAGATCTTCATCCGGCGTGATTGCGAGCGGATCGTAGGTGACCGCGCCCGGGAGATAGTCGAGGGCGAGATTGAGACCCTTGCTCGCGCGGATCAGATCCTGGATTTCCGGATCGGGTTCGGTGCGCGCAAGCTCGTCATCAACCTCGACGAAGACTACCTCGGGCATCGGCAGATCAAGTGCGCGTGCAATCTCGCCGGCAATCAACTCGGCGATCAGCGCTTTCGCCCCCTGACCCGCACCACGGAACTTGAGCACGTACATGCCGGCGTCATCAGCTTCGATGATTGCCGGCAGCGAGCCACCCTCGCGCAGCGGGGTGACGTAGCGGGTTGCTGTGACGGTGCGGATTTTCATCATCGGCGATGCTCGCATTGATCGCTCGGCTTGCAAAGCGCTGGGACTGCGTGAACGCGAATCGTCCGACATGGGTTTTTCGCTGCCGCACTCGGTAAACCCGTATCAAATCAAAGCATCAGACAGGTGAAGACAATTTCAGGCCGACGATACCTGCAACGATGAGCGCCACGCTCAGCAATCGACCCACATTCGCAGGTTCATCAAGCAGGACGATGCCGAGGATCAGCGTACCTACCGTGCCGACGCCGACCCAAACCGCGTATGCCGTGCCGACCGGCAGCGACTTCATCGCAAGACCCAACAAGCCGAGGCTGATGATCATCGCCATCACGGTGCCGATGGACGGCCAAAGGCGCGTAAATCCCTCGGTGTACTTGAGTCCGATGGCCCAGCCGATCTCAAACAATCCCGCAACAATCAAAGTGAGCCAATTCATTTCAAAGCTTCCTGGAAGGATGGGGTCATCGCCGGACCGCCTTTGAATATTCCAAGTGGGTTTCCGCATCGCTCATGCGACTGGCAATCCCGCCCGCGCTGCATGCAGCGTTACATGTTTCAGCCTGCTCGACTATTCGACAGGGCCGTTTTTGATGAGCCAAGCCAGCGCGCACGCAAGGCGCGATCGAGCGGAATCGACCAAGCCTGTGCAAGTCCAGCGCCGAGTACCCAACAGATCAGGACAAGCGGCGCATACCAGAGGAATCCAAACCTTGGATCCGCGTCAATCGCATGGTAGATGGCTACGCCAGCGAATACGACGAACATGTGGGTCAGATAGATTTCGTAGCTAAGGCGACCCATCGAAATCAGCCAGAAAGTTCCGCGTGGCGCGGTGGATGTATCGCGATGCAAGCCAATCAGCAGGACACCGGCGGACAGCGTCAACACAAGCATCAAGCCATTGCCGAGCAGCGGCCACAAGATCGAGCCAAACAACAAGTTGCAGGCGATGCCGATGACGCCGAGCACGCAGAGATGACGACGCATTCGAATGGATATCGGGTCGAATTGATGGACTGCCATTGCCGCGATCACGCCAGCTGCAATCGCAGCCATGCCGGGCAAATAGGCCTTTTCCTGCCAGATTTCATTGCCAACCAGTGCCGATCGGGTAATCGGCAAAGAGAACGCCAGCAAAGCCAGCAATATCACGAGCAAGGCTTTTCGTTTGACGATCAGACACAGCAACGGGAAGCCGAGATAGAACACCTCCTCGATCGACAGCGACCACAGCACATCCCAGTTTCCGGGCAGATAGCCGGTCATGCCTTCGTACCAGTTCAAGTGCAAAGCGAACACCGCGATCAGCGCGCGCGGCAACGACTGGCCTTCACGCTCGATCGTGAAATACGGCATGCCGATCAGGTGCAGGGCGCTCAACACGACCATCAGCAGGACCAGGCACGGCAGGATGCGCGCACTTCGACGCACATAGAACGCGCGCAGGTCGATCATCGCGAGACTTCCCCAGCGATCGAGCGCATTGACGGTGATCAGGAAACCCGAGATCACGAAAAAAAGGAACACAGCTTCATAGCCATTGTAGACAAAGGAACTGAGCAGGCTGCGCGGCAGGAACGTTTCCAGCCATCCATCCCTTAGCGGAATGCGCAAGGCGATGTGATGGACAACAACGAGCAGGATCGACAATCCGCGCAGCAGATCGATCGCCGCGTTGCGCGCTGCGGGTTGGCCGGAAAGAGGGGTGCTGCCGGGATTGAATGTCATGTGATTGCAGTTTGATTGAGTGGCTGATTATCAACGCACCACCGGATTGAAGGTGAGTCCGTTTTGCCGATTGCCGCGACGTGACGGGCCACCCTTCCAAACGCAACTCGAACGCTTCTTGCACCGCGGGGAGGAAGCGCGTCAGCGCGCAGCGCCGACCCACATAAACCAGTACAGCGTTGGTGGGTTCGATCTGCGATCGAACGCTTCTCGCACGGTGGGTAGGAAGAGCGTCAGCGCGCAGCGCCGACCCACAAGAGCGAGCTTCGGACCTGGGTGGGTTCGATCTGCGATCGAACGCTACTCGCACGGCGGGGAGGAAGAGCGTCAGCGCGCAGCGCCGACCCACAGCAGCCAGCGAGAGCGGTGGGAGGGTTGGAAGGAAAGCCGTGCCGACGAATTCGCTCGGTCTTATGTGGGAAGCGGCTTCAGCCGCGATGCTCTTCTAGAGAATCCACCAAAAGCATCGCGGCTAAAGCCGCTTCCCACAGAGTTTGCTGCT
>JBDSPX010000022.1:0-2948 GCA_039930065.1 Dokdonella sp. | reverse complement strand
TGCGCGCGATCAACAGCGACACCCGTTCCACAGAGTCGATCCCGTCGCGTGCGGCGCGCGACATTACCGAGGCCAAGGCGCTGGCGCTACTCGCGCGACCTGACGAGGCGATTGCAATCGTGGAAGCAGCGGTAGCGAAAATGTGCACATCGGTCGGCAAGGAAAGTCTCGACTGCCTGCGCGTCCGACTGAGTTCGATCGACACGCTCACTATCGCCGGTCATACCGAGCGCGCACGCGCCGAACTCATTTCCATCCAGCCTGCGATCGCAAAACAGCCGCCACTGCTGGCAGCCGCCAACTCGTTCGCCGCTCTCCTTGATTTCCTGCTCTTGCCGAATGACAAAACGCTTGCCCGCGCTATCGCTGTGGCAACAACCTCTGCGAAGGCCGGTGCCCTCCCCCGCCGTAACGCCGTACGCACACTGCTCGTGCTCGCCGAGACGATCGACGCGCGCGGCAACCCTGCCTACGCCGAGGCTCTCGCGCGCGCCGCCATCGAAACCGCAGGTGATGCGCTTGGAGGCAGCGGCATGGATCCGAGCCTGCTCACACTTTGGGGCGCACGAATTGCAGGTAGGTCCGCGCCTCCCGACGCACTTGCAAATTTGGCCACGGCACTCGGCGAATCCCATCCCTGGTTGCTCGAACACAGTACACATTGAGATCTCGCGTTGGCAGCCGATGCCTGCCAACGCCTTGGCGGCGTCAATCAAACTTAAGCGTCAATCGAATCCATTCCTGAAAATGTTTTCGGTCGGCACCATCCGCGCTACATGGATGCTGTAGTCAGACGTAGCGCCATCATGGTAGCTTCCGCCGAGCAACACGCGTCGTGCAGAATCGATGCTGGGCTGGGTGGGCAACTGCCCCGGATCGGAACCCTGATCGTAGATGAAGTAGCTACTCTCAGGGTTTGCGCCGCCCCAATTGGATATAGGCACGAGATCTTTGGTCATGCCCTGTGCGAAAAATATGAGGTTTGCGCTGACGCCAGTCAGGATGATCTCGCTGTCTGCATTGTTCTGATTCACCCAACGCACTCCCCCTACCCGATACGGTGCAAAAAAGTCACCGTTGCGCAGGCCCTCGTTTGCGTAATCGCCATTTGCCGCCAACGTCTGCACGAACATCTCTTCGGTGAACGTCGGCGCTGGGCCAACGCGAGTGCCTGCATAGACCCATTCCTTGGTGCTCAGATTGACGCTGGCTGATGCGAGCGTGTCACTCGTGTCTGATTGATTCCCGTAGAAGATCACCCTGCGACCGCTGTTGATGGTCGGGTAAGTGCCCTGATACGTGCATGCCCCCGGGCAAAATGCGGTTCGGTAGCTCCCGGAACTGAGCAGTTGAGCAAAGGCTAGTCGATTGACGCCGTTGTCCGACGCGTTGCCCGCAATGTAGATGGTGGTGGTGGTGGCCTCGACCGCGACAGCTTGATCCAAGTTGCTGGGCGACAAGTCGAAAGGAATGGTCCGCTTGCCGGTGCCCATGAAAGAGTTATCCAGCGATCCATCAACGTTCAGTCGAGCGATTCCGAAATCCGTGTCGGTGGCAGAAAACTGAACCTGACCAACGACCACGATCTTGTCATAGGGATCGACGGAGACACCGTAGGCGAAGTCCTCGTTGGCTCCACCCGCGTTGAAGGCAATGGTTTGCGCGCCGTCGCTGTCAAACGTATTGTCGGGTTGTCCGTTGGGCAAGAGGCGCACCACCTTGAAGTCGATGACCGTGCCAAACTGCTCCGAGCCCACGATGACGATACGCCCCAGACTGTCGATGTCCGCCGCCTTGATCATCACCGGATCAAATACTACTCCGCCCGTCCGTTTGGAAAATGTCGCCTGTCCGTTTGTCGGCGTTGTATAAACACTGGTAAAGGCGCCGGAATCATTAAAAGTATAAAGTCCGAGGCAATGTCGGCCGGCAGGGCAACCATTGTCGTCGTAATACACCACCGCAACTGAGCCCCCGTCGGGGCGCTGCAGATGGGCCAAAAGTCGAAAGTCGGACCCCGGGAACGGAACGTTCAAGCGGCCGGCGTTCGCAAAGCTCGGATCAAGGCCGTTGAGCGCTGCATTGGCTGGGCCAAGGGCCACCATCAGAGCAAGCGCTGCGAAGCGAGTCAGGAATTTCATTGAGGTTCTCCAGAAAGCGCCGGTATGGCTGCTTACATGGTCGGTAACGCGGAACTGCGCTTTAACCCGACATGAGTGCGACGGAAATTTTCTTGGGTGATTCATTTTTCAACCAAGAGTGAGGGAATGAGCAGGCAGAACACTCGGAAACTGCGCAGTTGGGGAGCGAGATTGAGCGCGACGTAAATAGAGACGTAAACGTTGGCCATGCTCAGCGCGCGCTCATGGTGCCTGGCGAATTGGCGTCGATGGGTTTGGGGGAACTGATATGCATGTTGCTGGAGACCTGCGCCTGGTCTCCTCTATGCACGCGCGACGCGCCTTTCAGCACGTGAATCAATGACGAGTGCGTGATGTAGGCAACATGGAAGATGGCGCGCGGGTTGAGCAGGTCGATCAATACGCGACAAGCTCGACGCGGCGGTTCTTCGAGCGGCCTGCCTCTTCGGCGTTGCTCGCGACTGGTGCCGCAAACGATGCCCCGAAACTCGACAAGCGCGCTGCTGGCACGCCGTATTGTGCGACCAGCGCCGATACAACGGCCGTGGCGCGTCGCTGTGAAAGCTCGCGGTTCGGCTCGAATGCTCCCACCGTATCGGTGTGCCCGACGACCATCAGCTTGAGCGATGCGTCGCCTGCCATCAGCTTGCCGATCTCGACGAGCGCAGCGGCCGAATCCGGCTTGAGATCCGCCTTGCCGGTATCGAACAGGATTCCGTAAAGCGAAACGCTGCCGTTTTTGCGGATCTCCGCCAACATCGCCTCGGACTTCACCGTGACCATACGCGAGACCATGGCCTTGGGCTC
>JBDSPX010000021.1:0-2630 GCA_039930065.1 Dokdonella sp. | reverse complement strand
ACACCACGGATTTCCCCGAGCTGTTGCGCACGCTCGGCGGTTGTCTGCTGGTCAGCACCTACCAGGCCGGCAAGCTCGTTATCCTGCGAGCCGACGGGCCGTCGATCAATACGCACTTTCGCCAGTTCACACAGCCCATGGGCATGGCGGTCGATGGTGAGCGACTTGCCCTTGGCACGCAGATGGAAATCATCGAGTTCCGCAACATGCCGGCGGTTGCCAAGCGGCTGCAGGATCCTGCGCGTCACGATGCGGTCTACCTCACACGACGCACACATGTCACGGGGGCCGTCGACATCCACGAGATGGCCTGGGATGGCGAGGGTGAACTCTGGTTCGTCAACACGTTGTTCTCGTGCCTGTGCACGCTTGATGCACGATCAAGCTTTGTACCGCGATGGCGACCGAACTTCATCAGCAGCTATGCGCCGGAGGATCGTTGTCACCTCAACGGTCTGGCCATGCGCGAGGGTCGTCCGCGCTATCTCACCGCACTGGGCGAAACGAATACGTCGCAAGGCTGGCGCCTGAACAAGCGCGACGGCGGCGTGTTGATCGACATGCAGACCAACCGGATCATCGCGCGTGGCTTGTCGATGCCGCATTCACCGCGCTGGTACGACAACCGCTTGTGGGTGCTGGAGTCGGGACGTGGAGCGCTGGTGACGATCGACCCGGAAACCGGCGTGAAGACCGATGTGGCGCGCGTACCGGGATTCGCTCGCGGACTCGATTTTCTTGGTCCGGTCGCGTTTGTCGGCCTTTCGCAATTGCGCGAGACCAACGCGTTCACCGACATTCAGATCACCGAGGAAAACGTGGATCGTCAGAGCGGCGTCTGGGCCGTGCATATCGGCAGCGGCAATACGATCGGACTGCTCAAATTCACCGGCGGTGTGCAGGAAATTTTCGCGGTGCAGACGATCGCGGGCGTGCTGTTTCCCGAAATTCTCGACGATGGCGATATCCTCGCCAGCTCGTATGCGTTGCCCGATGAGGCGCTTCGAGAAGTGGTCTATTCGGCGCCGGAAACCAGGTTTCCCGAAGCGTAAACTTACATCGCGCTCAGAGTGTTCCAGCTCCAGTCGCCTCGGTGCTTTTTGCCCATCAGAATGCAGTGAGCACTGCGAGAAACTCCTCGCCGTAGCGAGTCAACTTCATTTCTCCGACGCCGCTGATGGTGGCTAGTTCCGATAGCGATTGCGGATGATCGCGCAGCATCTGCAACAGGGTCGCATCGGTGAAAATACGATAGGCCGGAACGCCCTGCTCCTTGGCCAGTGCGGCGCGTGTATTGCGCAGCGATTCCCACAGCACGGATTCGTGCGGCGCGATGTCGATACTTTGTTTGACGCGCTCATTTCGTGACGATTTCTGCCGAACCTTGCGCTCAACCTTGTCGGCGACATGGCGCATGCGCACCTCGATCTCACCACGCAACACCGCACGACTCGCGTCGACCAGACGCAAGGTGCCATAGCCTTCCTCGTCCGGGGCGAGCAAACCTGCAGCGACCAATTGACGGAAGATCGCGCTCCATTGGCGATCGTCGTATTCGGCTCCGATGCCGAAGGTGCTGAGGCGATCGTGATCGAACTTGCTGATCTTCTCGCCATCGATGCCACGCAGCACGTCGACCAGATGCTTGACGCCAAAACGCTGACCGGTACGGTAGACGCAGGACAAGGCCTTTTGCGCGGCCACGGTTGCATCCCAGGTTTTTGGCGGATCCAGACAATTGTCGCAATTGCCGCAATTGGACGATGGCGTCTCGCCAAAATAACTCAGCAATTGGCGGCGGCGGCAGCCGGTACTTTCGGCGAAACCGATCAAGGCGTTGAGCTTGCTGCGCTCGACGCGCTTGCGCTCCTCGTTGGAATCGGATTTCGAGATGAACTGGGACAGCGTGACAACATCGGCAAGGCCGTAGGTCATCCACGCTTCGGATGGGAGGCCATCACGCCCTGCACGCCCGGTCTCCTGGTAGTAGCCCTCGAGACTCTTCGGCAAATCGAGATGGGCGACGAAGCGCACGTCGGGTTTGTCGATACCCATGCCGAACGCGATCGTCGCAACCATCACAATCCCGTCCTCGCGCAGGAACCGTTGCTGGTTCTTTGCACGTGACTCCGCACTCATGCCGGCGTGATAGGGCAAGGCAACGAATCCATCATCGACCAGCGCTTCTGCGGTCGCATCGACCTTGTTGCGTGAGAGGCAATAGACGATGCCTGCCTCGTCACGATGACTGGTCAAAAAATCCTTGAGCTGGCGGCGCGGATTGTCCTTTTCGACGACTTGATAGCGAATGTTCGGGCGATCAAAGCTCGCGACGAAACTTGAAGCCGCTTCAAGACCGAGTCGCTCGATGATCTCGCGCCGGGTCGGTGCGTCGGCGGTTGCCGTGAGAGCGACGCGTGGCACGCGCGGGAAACGCTCGTGCAGGATCGTCAGTTGACGATACTCGGGTCGAAAGTCATGCCCCCATTGCGACACGCAGTGCGCTTCGTCGATCGCGAACAAGCTGACTTCGACTTGCTCCAGAAGATCGAGAAAACGTCCGGTGAGCAGGCGTTCGGGTGCGACGTAAAGGAGTTTGAGATCGCCGCCGCGCAGGCGCTGTTCGACTT
>JBDSPX010000020.1:0-10947 GCA_039930065.1 Dokdonella sp. | reverse complement strand
GCGCGATCCGGTCGTTGCGTTTTCTCGCCGCCTGGCAATGGCGGTCGTGCGCCCATGACATAGATCCGTCATGCATAGCCCCAAGGGATCACTAGCGCCAGCAGCGGCAGGGCGAGGAAGGATTCGGCAATCGATTGAGCGGAGGAGCCTTCCAATGCTCCCGCGCGCCACTGAGGGAGCGCGACGAAGATCAGCCAGATCGTCTTGTAGCCGAGAGTAAAGAACATGATCGGAAGCCTTCGCAAACGCTGCAACACGCCAAATAACCCAAGCACAGGATAGGTTGCCCACACGGCCCATGTGACAACAGCACTTGCCATGCGGTAGGTGCGATAAACAGCAACATCAACAGAGTAAACAGTCGCAATCCTCAGATTTGGAACGGACGCACGCCTTCATGACGCATCGGGTCGGAGCGGAAAGATCGAGGGAAATTCATGATCGTTCCTCTGTGGATTGCGTCGATTGCCGACCACTCGCGCCGATGCTAGTTGGGCTCTCGGTTGTACGGATCAATGCCGCACAATCAAGCCTGCCGCGCACAGCGCGATGCCGTGGAAGAAGCCAAGCGCAACCGGATCAACGAGGGAACTGCGAGCGGTCGTTATTTCCTCAGAGTGGCGGAACACGCAGGATGCGTCTGTAGGAGATCGCTGACAAACCGCGAAATTAAACTTCGGATTTGTGGATGTCCCGGTTTGGCAGCGATTTGGTCGCAGCGGTTCAATCGATTCAAGTTGCGCCCTCTCCAAGGTTTGCACTGATGTCACAAGAATTGTGTGAAAAGGAGGGGCGATGCAACGGTCTCGGCTCATGTTTCGTCTATGTAGGGGCGTTGATTTTGGCAACAGCTTCAAGTCACCTAGTTGCCGAGCATTCCAATTCTGTATTTCGCATGAAACCGATGGGGCTCGCATGGTCCAAGGTGCAACAAAATACAGGGCAGGAATTACACCTGAATTATGGTGTTGAGCGGATTGCATTAATCCAACCAGTGAGGTTGAAATGAGACGTTCCCCGCGTTTTATCCAGGCCGTACTCGCATCGTCGATAGCGCTTTCCGGACTGTCCTTCGCACAATACGAAGCGGCAATGATCCGAGGTTCGACTGCGCGTAATTCCGCCAGCTCCGATTCGCCCGATGCCGATGATCGCAGGAAGGGCTACATCGAGCCTTCCGAAAGCGGTCGACCAGGCGTCTTTTTCTTTGCGAAAGGCGCCGAGGCGTTCAAGAAAGATCAAGCCGCGTTTGCCATCGAAATGTACGAAATATCGGCCTCCTACGCGTACAAGCCTGCTCAGTACAACCTCTCGGTTATCTATGCCAAGGGTCAGGGCGTTGCCGTCGACCTTCCAAGAGCCTTGGCTTGGGTGACTCTTGCTGCAGAGCGGAGTGACGCGCACTACGCGACGGCACGCAACGCAATCTATGCGGCGCTTTCTCCACAGCAAGTCGATGAAGCTGACCGCGTGCTCAAGAGTCTGGTGCCAAAGTATGCCGATGAAACCGCGATGAAGCGCGCGAAGTCGCGCTGGAAAGACGCGAAACTCGCGGCTACGGGATCACGCTTGGGTTTTATTGGTGGGCTCAAAGTAGGAGCGCCTGGCGCACAAGCAGGTGGATTGCAGGCGTCAAGTCAGGAAGCCAAGAAGTCGACGACTTTCGGATCGACTGCATGGGATCTAACCGGTGGCAATCAAGTGGATGGGTCGGTCGCATATCGCCAATTGAGGGAAAGCGACAATCCTTACGATCCGAAATTCAAGGAACGGACGGGAACGGTGAAGATCGGAGATATCGAGACCGATAACACGGACGTAGCAAAGTCGGCGACCGAGGATGCTGCGAAGCAGAATTGAAGAGGACTCGGGTCATTTGCATGCTGGTGACGAATAACAGCTGCCATTTCCACGTGCGAGCCGGTAGATATCTCGATCTGTTGGATTGCCGAATGACAAGACAAAGTGGAGTCCCACAAACTGGACAAAGAGGACACCCACAATCTTCGACAACGGCGGCGACAAACGGGGAGACCCACAGTCTTCGGCGACAACGGGGGAAAACAACGGAGCCGAATACGTCGACGAATCCGCGTCCGCGTCGGTGCAAATCACGCGCTGTGAGCATGCAAAACCACTCGGCAGCAACAAGGACATCGGCGAGCTCCGAAGGCGGTTGAATCTGAAGTTGGAACTTACCGATCAAGTCAGTCGAGGACGCATCAGCGTCTCTGCACTGCCAATTCCTTTCAACCATTGTTGACCGATCGCGGCGCGTTTCTAAATCAGCGATTGTGCGCTACTGATGGCGCGCCTGTATCGGGGTTGGGTGCCGCGCATCTGCTGTTGCCACCGCGCCTGCTCTTTGGCGGCGCGGCTGTTCGCCGAGCCGTGTTTGATCCGAAGGAGGGCGCTGGAGTGGGATGATTATTCCAGATTCTCCGCGATGCCCGCCCTAATCGAGTTCAAGTCGTCCATGCGATGCGGCGATGACACGGCCGGCCTTAGAACTGCAGGTCCCCGAAGTCGTAATCCATCCGCGACGTGGGCGAGCCTATGAAGCCGCCCATACCGTAGTCGATACCCATCGCAAACAAGCGAGCCAGGGTTTGTGGATCCGGAATAAAGTGCGCGAGTATCTCGGCGCCGTGATCGCGCGCGAAACCCAGCAGCGCAGGCGTCTGCTGAGCAGCCGAGATTGCTGCAGCGTCAACCGAGATGAGTTCGGGACGGTAAGTGTTGATGATTTCATCGTCCTTGGTGTCCATCCTTACCCGACTGAATCCCAGCATCACATGCGACGCTCGCAGCGAATCGCGCGCCTCCTTCAGCTTGTTTTGCATCATCATGGCTTCGCCATGATCAATGCTCAAGATCAGACCGGGGTCTTGCAGATCCCGCAGTTTCAACTGCTCAACCAGGTGCTTGCGGAATTCCATGTTCAAGAGGCTTTCGGCGGCACATGCTACGACCACCCGCAGGCCAGGCAATTTTGAGCGCATTTCTGCAATCTGCGCCAATACCTGGGTGACAACGAATTGGTCAAAGGCTGTCGCGCGATCAGCCTGACTCGCAAGCGAGAGCCATTGGCGCCGCGTGACGACGCGCTCACCACCGATATCCACGCGCAAACCCAAATGAGCGTGGTATTGCGGGCGGCCCGCACCATGCAATGGCACAATTGGTTGAAACAACAAGCTGGTTGACTGCTCGGAGGGCGCGATCGCCAACGCTTTCTGGATGGCCAACGAGACTTCGGCAGGGAGGTCGCTTTTCGCTTCCGCCAGTGCCAGCCGCACATTCTTTCCACCCGTATGGCGAACCACGGCAAGGGTGCGTTCCGCAAGGTCCAGCAGGGTCTCGGCAGACGGCAACGCATCGCCCTTCAACGGCACTATCGCGACACTGAAATCGCCTCCTCCATGCGCGGCCATTGCATCGCAGGCAGACTCTCGAAGTTGTCTCGCCCGGGCTAGCAATTCTTCATTGGCATGCCAATCCATCAGGATCAACCAGCCATCCGCTCGCCAAGGGGCGATGCGTTCGTCGGCTCCCAAGCCGGTTTTCAGCGCGGTAGCCAGCTCGTATTGGCGTTCAGTGTCGACAGCCGCATGCGTACTGCCTGAAGACAATTTTCCGGAGTCCGCCGCACAGAGCATCAATACGTGGTCGCTGGGATGATCTACCCCCAAGGTGCGAAGCATCGCGATCATTTCTCCGGTATGCACCATCTTCCGGTGCACGCGCTCCTGTTGATGGTTGAGCTGCTTGGAGAGTGCGCGGGCGCGCCGCGCACGGGTGACGACCGCAGTGACCAGATGTCGCGGCCGCACGGGCTTGGTCAGATAGTCGTCACCGCCCGCACGCAGGGCGTCGTAGCGACTGCTTTCGCTCTGTTCGCCAGTCAGGAACACGACGGGCAACAGCGACAGATCGGCTTGTTCGCGGATCATCGCTGTGATTTGCATGCCGTTGATTCCGGGCATGTTCAAATCCATGAGGATCAGATCCGGCGCAAACTCGCGAATATCGGCCAAGGCGCTCAGCGTATTGCTGGCTATGCGAACATTGACGCCCTGCTTGCGCAGCACCGCTTCGCAATACACCGCCTGCGAACGATCGTCTTCAAATACCAACACCCGCAAATCCGCCTGGGTATCGCGGACACCCACCAATTCTTCGATGCGGGCCAACAGATAGTCGGCATCGTCACCCTCAAGAGAAGAATCCGCTCCCGCGGAAAGCGCCAGTTCGCGATTGCCCGGATCGCGGATCCGATTGACATAGATAACCGTGGCACCGAGCGCTTCGGCGCCTCTAGTGCCCTCCAATTGATCGGCAACAGTTCCCAGATCCATCAGGAACTCCTGGTCGATCAGCACGGCACTCAACCCTGGCGCATTGAGTTTGCTCAACAACAGGCCCGAATCTGAGCAGAGCTCAACCTGCTGCTTATCCTTGCGCAGGCGATCCGCCAACTCGTTCCAAAGCGGCATCCTGGGCGCCAACACCAAAATGTGATTGCGCAGTACGGGCGCGGTCGATGCCGCGGCCGGTGCCACCTCAGGCTCGACTCTCAGCATGCGAATTGCCGCGATCACCTGACGTTCGAGATCATCCAGCTTCTGTACCTGTGCAGGGCTCGGCCCGCTGTCTGCACTATCGGCCAGAAAGCCGACGCACAGCGCAAGTTCACTCAAGGCACGGGTGAGTACCTCGTGTCCGGTTTCATAGGCAGCCTTTGTCGCCAGCAGCAAGCCGTCGCGCACCGATTGTGAGTTCGCCGAGGACCATGGTCCCTTGCGAAATTGTCGCCAGGCCTCAACTTTTTCGGCGATAACGGTTGGAAATTGTTCACTCATCGAGACGAAAATCCCTGGTGAAGAAATTCATTGCAATTCCTGGCGAGTCAGCCAGTCTTCTTGCGCGAGCGGCGTCCGAATGTGGATCCGAAATTCAGATACAAGCCCATGGTACCAGTCGTTTCCAAACGGCCAATAAACACAGGAAAAACACAGCAGAGGACACGGCTGTGATAACGAAAATCGTGACGTGGACCCGGACTCGTTACGTGGTCCGGCTCCATGGCATGGAAGCTCGATTTCGTATGCTGGGAAGTTGGCACGCAAGAAAGATCGGGAATCCGTGACACTGCGGGAGGATCGACTGCCAGCCTCTGTAATCTTGAGTCCAAAAGCATTGGAAATTTTGGCGAAAAAACGGGGGCGCAAAAACGGGGACACCCACAATCTTCGGCGAGAACGGGGGAGAACTACGGAGCCGAATCCGTCGACTAGTCCGCGTCCGCGCCTGTGCAAATCGCGCATTGTCAATATACAAATCCGCTCGCACGCAACAAGGAAATCGGCGAGCGCCGAAGGCGATTGAATTTGAAGTTGGAACGTACCGATCAAGTCAGTCGAGGTCCCATCAGCAACTCTGCGCTGCCAATTCCTTTCAACCAGCGCTGACCTATGGCGGCGGCTTTCTTGATCAGGGATTGCGCGCTGCCGATGGTGCGCCAGTAACGGGTTTCGGTACCGAGCATCTGTTGATGCCACTTCGAATGGCTGGGTCCAAGTTTGCGCAGGATCGGCGGATCGTTAGCGGCAACCTTGCCGTGTTTGTCCGGACGAGTCAGGCGGGCAGTCCAGTCGATCAGGTTGAGACACTCTTCTGTGCTGATCGGAAGGAAGGAGACCCGTTCACTCGAATTGACCGGACTCAGTCGCTCTTTGGCAGTGCGGATGTTCGCCTTGATGCGGTTGATGCGAAGGAGGGCGCTGGTGTGAGATGAGGATTCCAGATTGTCGGCGATGCCTGCCCGAATCGGATTCAAGTCGACATAGCTCATCAAGTGAGTATGGCGGCGTCATCGAGGAGGGTCTGAGATTTATAGCGGCCGTGACTCACATGGATGTGAGGAATGCAGGTTTTGCAGGACGCAAAAACCTGTGACTCACATGGATGTGAGGAATGCAGGTTTCGCAGGACGCAAAAACTTGCACCAGAAGCGATCCGTACAGGCATCTTCTCGGTTGGCGCGTTTGGCGATGGGTTCGTTGAGGCTTCGCATGAACCAGGCAAGGCTGCACAGCCGTTGCCGGCAGATCTCCAGCTGTTCGGCATTGCCGAGCAGATTCTCTTCCTTGGTGCGGCATGCGAGGGCATCGACTTCGCCGTTGACGGTTGCCGGGAACAATTACACCCAGCGAACTGCAACTTCTTAGGTCGTCCATGTCGCCACGATTTTCGGGTCGATCCTTAATGCGGCGTGGACATGGTTGCTCATTAAGGCATAGGCGAGGATGTCGACGGCAAAGACTTCAGACAGCTCCAGCAGTATTCCTTCAACCCATTCGCGCCGATGCTCGTAGGATTTGCCGTCATAGAGATCGATGCCACATAGCCAGGCTCTGCACACGCATCGCGAGATGCAGTGGTAGAAGCCAGGCGTTGCCGAATCAACAAGGAGACCGCGAGCGGTCGTCATCTCGCCAGAGTGGCGCAACTCGCTGGCAACATCCGTAGGAAATCCCTGACAAACCGCGTAGGAAAACTAAGGAATTTTGATGTCCCGATCTCGTCTGGCAATTAAAAATAAATACGTACCTATACTCTCGTTTGCGTAGGTACCGTTTTCGCTCAAGTGCAACTCAAGGGTCGATGCCGTCGTAGAACACACAATCGAGCGCCTGGTTGTCGCGCGTACCGCTCCCCGTAATTGAGCTGGCTAGTGACACGCCCCCAAACGCAAAGAAGCAGCCTCGAACGACACCACCGCCGAAGTGCGCGCGTGCACTGAGCATATCGGGAAGTGCCGTCCACGCGTTTGAATCAGCATGCCATTGAAGCGCGGTGCGTGAGAAATTGGTGTCGGGCGAGCCAGCCACAATGCCGCCAGCGACCAGTCCGCCGTTGTGAAAGGCCGCGCTTGCCGCAGCCCAGCGGGGCTGCGGTAGATCGGTAAATGCACCGTCATCCCATATATTGGCAGCAGGGTCATAGCGATAGGCTTTCAAGGTTGCCTGTAACGCGCCGTTGGCACCCCCGGCAGCATAGATAAAGTGACCACGAGCGAATGCGCTGACATATCCCAAAGCGGATGGATACGGCGCGACGGTCGACCAAGTTCCGCCGGCTACGTCATACACCTCGACAGCATCCGATGAAGCGGCGCCCTGGCCGATAAATCCGCCAATTTTATAGATCTTTCCGCCCTGATAGACGGCGGCGCTGCCGTAGGTAGCAGTCGGAGACGGTGCGATGCTGGTGTAGCTGTCGGAGCTGGGATCGTAGCGATAGCCCACACTGGTAGTAGCTGAGGCCACGCCGCCGATGATATAGGCATAGGTTCCGTCCGAAGCAACCGCGGCGCCATCGACGGCGAGTGGAAGAGGGGCGATGGTGGTCCAGGCGTTGCTGGCAAATCGATACGATTCCGACTTCAAGACGCCTGCCGAGATGCCGCCGAAACTGTATTGGGTTGAACCTATGCTCGTTGTACCCTGGTCATGTATCTCGATCGGGTATCGCGCAGCGAAGTACCACGGAGTCGTCGCCGGGGGTCCCACGCCACAGGCAATGCTGTCGACGAACCAGCCGGATCCGGCGTTGGTCGAGTCACTTCCGGCCCGCCAGCGAACAGCCACGGTATGCCCGACGGCTGCTGCTGGAAGGTTGACGCCCGTGACGATGAATCCACTGGAGGATCCGCTCCAGGCCATCCTGTCTTTTAGCGGATTCATGAATTGCGCACTGAGTATCGTGTCGTAGTCACCGGTTGAAAACGTTCCGCCCGCAGCGATCAGGTCCTTGAATGCGCCACCGTCAATGGAGACCTCCAGCACGCCACCATCGAAGTGGTATTCCATCGAGTAGGCATGGCGGAAGTAAAACTTCGCGTTCGCCGCCGTGATCAGGGTCGATGGGGAAGTAACAACACTGTCGGTGACCGTTGCCGGGTCGCCAGCAAAGACGGCATTGGGAATCGTGTCCGAAATGGCGTCCGAGCTTGCCCAGGGTGCAACTGCGCCAGAGATGACCGAAGCCGTCCAGCCCGCAGGTAACGCTGGCGCCGTTACACCATCAAAATTTTGCGGGCAGAACGATCCGTCCGCTCTAACGTCGATATCTATTAGCGCAATGTAATTGCGCGACTGGCCGCCGATCATCGTGAAACTTCCACCTACGACCAGCTTGCCGTCGGGCCGCAGTGCTACGTCGCGGACGTCCCCGTTCGCATTCGGATCGAATGTGTCCTCAAGCGTGCCATCGGCATTCACGCGGGCAATGCGATTGCGCGGCTGACCGCCGACCGAGCTGAAACTGCCGGTCAGTACTACCTTGCCATCAGACTGCAGCGCCAGCGCGTATACAAAGAAATTTGCATCCGGGTTGAACGTGCTGTCCAGCGTGCCATTGGTATTCAGCCGCGCGATGTTGTTGCGCGTTTCTGTGCCGACCATGCTGAAGAGGCCACCGACGAGCAGCTTGCCATCGGGTTGGAACCTCAGTGCAATGACAGACGAATTCACATTTGGGTTGAACGCATTATCGAGTGTGCCGTCAGCATTCAGTCGCGCCAGGTTGTTGCGGATTTGTCCGTCCACGTTGGTGAACAACCCACCGACCAACAGTTGACCATTCGCCTGGATCAACAGTTCGCCCACCCCGTTGTATTCGCCAGTGCTCAAGATCGGATTGAACCCGGTGTCCGAACTGCCGTTTGTGTTCAGTCGCGCGAGATAGAGGTGCGGCTGAGCGTTGATCGTTGTGAAATAGCCGCCCACCACAACCTTTCCATCCGTCTGCACAGCTAGTGTAGAAACCAGGCGATCCGCATTCGGATTGAACGTATCGTCCAGCGAGCCATCGGCATTCAGCCTCGCGATATGTTTGTGTTCGCTGCCGCCAACATGGGTAAAACTGCCACCAATCACGATGCGCCCATCGTTCTGTAGAGCAATCGCGGTGACCGTATCGTCGATCGTCGTCGCCACGAAGCCGACATCCGCGCTGCCATCGTCATTCAGACGGGTCACGCCTCCATACCCTCCGACGAGCAATTTTCCATCCGGCTGGTTGACCAGTACGTAGACGGATCCACTTGCGCCGTAACGATCACCCGCGCGTTGGGCGCCGCAGAGTGTCGGCAGCAAAGCCGATGCCAGCACAAGTGCGTGAAATAGAAGAGCTGGATATAAAGGTATACTACGTTTGGCAAGTTCCACATGAAGCTCCGTGCCGCTTTGCCGCAATCCCGAACGCCTTGCGATCCGCTCATGTGAACCTTGAGCGGACTTAGCGAAATGAAATCGCGCCGTCATGCCTCAAGCCTAGCGCACGGAGCGCCTCTCCCCGTTCCTATCGACGGTTGCAATCACGATTCTTTCCGCGTCTGCACCGCGGCGTTCGAGCGAGGACGTGATGCGAACCACGCGCCGCCGGAAAGTAGCGTCGCGAGAAGAGCAAGCATCACCGCGCCAGGGCCGGGCAGGGACGTCGCGCTGGACGATGCGAGCCTTTCGCGCGTGCTGACGAAGACATCGCCGGGGTCGTTGATATCGAGTTTGCGGCCGAAGTAGAGCCGCTTACCGTCCGCCGAGAGCGAAGAGCGTGTTTCCGATGCGGTCGTATCGATGGCAAGGTTGTCGATCCGTTGCGGAGCGGACCACGGCGAGTTGGTGTCGGGCCGCGTTGCGACATAGATGTCCTGATCGAATGCGCTGCCGCCGGCGCGGTTCGAGCTGAACACGATCTCGAGTCCATCCGCGCGCACGTTCGGCATGCGGTCGTCAGCGGCCGTGGACAGCTCGGCCACACGTACGCCCGCCAGTACCGTGCCATCGGTTTGCACCTGGCTCATGTAAATGTCCTGGCCTTGGCTGTCGGGATAGCCGTTGCTGGAGAAGAACAGGAACTTTCCTCCGGGCGTAGTCACCATCGATGGGCTGAACTCGGCGCCAGCGGTGTTCGGTCCGTTCGGGTAGCAACCGAGGTTCACCGGATTTGACCACGCGAGCGGAGAATCCTCGTGAGTGAGGAAGATGTCACCAGCCGATGGACCGCCGGTCGGCGGAACCGGTGGAACATCGCCTGGAAAGCAGTCGTCAGTGGTCTGGCGCGAACTGACGAAGAGCAGGGTATTGCCGGCCAACGCGGTGGGACAGTAGTCGAACTCTGACGAATTCGCCGCTGCGCCGAGATTTTCCGCTGAACCCCAGGGTGAGTTCACCGAAGCGCGTAGAGCGCGCCAATTGTCGAGCTTGCCCTGTCCACCGGCGCGGTTGGACGCGAAATACAGGCCCAATCCGTCCGTTGATTCGATCGGACATCCTTCGGCGCTGGCGGTGTTGATCGCCGTGACGGGCTGCGGATCGCTCCAAGGGCCGAAAACCTGGGCGCTGGCGATTCCGGAACTGCACCCGAACAGGGCAATGACAATCGCAACTCGCACAACGGGGTGGTTCATGGTGGTGTCCTCAGGTGACGTGGCGTGTATCGGGGTTTTCCCTGCATCTGCTCTGTGCGTGACGACCGTTACATCGCTTACGAGAGCGATCCTTCGATCCATGCGCGCGGCGACGCTCGCTTCGGCGTGATCGTCATCTCGAGAGGTGACGACGAACTCCGCGTCGAACGGCTTATGTGGGAACATGCCGTGCTGACGCGCGACATCCAGAGTGTCACCGAGCTGCTCCGTCCAGGCTGGAGGACTTCCATGGGCTTTCAGGCGGAAATGCTTGGATAGTTGTTGTGCAAACCTTAGGTAAGCGAACAAGTACCTGATCTTGAAAAGAATTCCTTTTTCATCGTGACTTTGGCCATGCACAACGAAAACGGCTTCAGTGGCTGGATTCGCTTCGATGGAATCGAGATCGATGTCGACGGCCACCGCCTGCGCGTCGGCGGCGTCGACGTCCCGCTCGAACGCAAAGCATTCAA